>CACDFH010000001.1 GCA_902552015.1 uncultured marine group I thaumarchaeote
AAGTGGCCATTTCTTTCAGCAAATGTAGTTCATTTTTCAATTTCGTTATTTCATTACCAATCTCTGTTCTCTTTTTTTGTTCATCTTCCGACTGATTTTTTGCAGCTGATGAAGCTTGAACTTCAGCTGCAGCATCAGCTTGTACTTTTTCAGCTTCTTCTACTGTCATCTCATTTCTAACTTCTTCACTTTTTTTAACATCATCAGCTTTTAGTTTTCCCTCATTGACTAATCTTTGGAGATAATCTTTCTCATATTCTAAAAGTAATTCATCTCTTGATTTGTCACTCATAATTGTCTCTTAGATTGCTATGATTTAAATAATTTTTAAATTTATTTATAGAAATTTCTTATTCTCTAACTATCGTCAGTTTTCACTGCAACTTCTTTTCTGTAATCCATCTTGAGCCAAATTGGTGTGATAATTGTGGTGACAGCTACCATGAGAACAATTGTTGTGTACACATCTCCTGTTAATACTCCTGATGATAATCCTACTCCTGCAACAATTAATCCTACCTCTCCTCTTGAGATCATTCCTATTCCTACTCGCATTCCTGCTGTTTTATTTTTCAAAAATAGCATTGATGGTAATCCGCATCCAAGTAATTTAGTTGCAACTGCAATTGCTATTACAACTCCACTTAGCATTAGTATGTCTAAATTCACGGTTCTGAAATCTACTTGTGCTCCAATAATTGCGAAAAACAACGGCGCAAAAATTAACCCTATCCTACTAATGAAATTCTCTATCTTTTCAAAGACTTTTGTCGCTGATAGTGCCATTCCTACTGCAAATGCTCCTACAATTGGAGATAATCCCAATGTTCCTGCAATTGCTGCTGCTCCAAAGAATGATGCAGTCGCTATACCTTCAACACTACCTGATGCTTTCCAAATTCTTGGTGTAATGACTTTTGGAAGTATGAAAATGGCTGCAATTAATATTGCTGCAAAGAATCCTAATACCTTAAGAATTGTAAATGTCACATCCATTAAATCAACATTATCTAATGCTTCTGCACCACCAAATGATGTAACTACAGATAATACTGCTATTGCCAAAATATCGTCCACTACTGCTGCTGCAATAATTAACCTAGCTTCTGGAGATTTAATTTTATTGAACTCCTTTAGCACCTGAATTGAAATTGCTATACTTGTTGCAGTAAGAGCTGTAGCAATCATCATTGCCTGTAATGCATCAAATCCAAATGCCTGAAAGACTAATAGTCCTGCAAAGAATGGAACTACTACTCCTAAGGTTCCTACCGTAAATGATGCCTTTCCGCCACGCAGAAATTCTTTTGGTGTCATCTCTAATCCTGCCATAAACAAAATTACAATTGCACCAATTTCTCCAAGTGTTCTAAGTTCTGGCCCAATTTTTAAAATTGATTCTCCTGTTTCTGGATGTAACAAAAATGCACCTAATGCAAATGGCCCAATAATCATTCCTGCAAGTAATTCTCCTAGTACAATTGGCAGCTTAATTCTACTGAATAATTCACCCATTAACTTTGCAGCTGCTAGTAAGATTCCTACTGCAATGATAACTTCAATGAAGCCTGCTTCTGCTGCCATTATCTAAGATTTTTAGGATTACGTCATATAAGCCAAATCTAGTAAAATTTTTTGTATTGATTTCTATGCAATTTTCAATTTATTAATAAAAACGCCCTTGTTTTTACTGATTCTGCCGATTTCATAAGATTTTGTCTTATGTTTCTTGAAAATTTTGTGAATATTTTTGGCTTGATTCTCTGGAGCGATAACACAAAATCCTATTCCCATGTTGAATGTCTTGTACATTTCCTCATTTTTTACTCCTGAATCTTCAATTAATTGCATCAATGCTGGAGTTTTAGGCATACTGTCCAAGTTATATCCGATTTGTTTCAGTCTCAATAATTTTGTAAATGATCCTCCCGTAATGTGTGCCAATCCGTGAATTTTACATTTTTTCACTGCTTCTAACACTGGTTTTACATAAATCTCAGTTGGACGTAAAAGTGCATTTCCTAAATTTCCGATTCCTTTGATATTGTCTTTAACTGAATATTTTGTTAAAAGTGCTTTACGTGCTAATGAATATCCGTTAGAATGTAATCCCGAACTTTTAATTCCTATAATTACATCGTTTGGTTTTATTTTATCTCCTAATACCATGTCTTTTTTTGAAAGCATTCCCACTACCATTCCTGCAAGATCAAATCCAAAACCTTTGCCTGCAATCAAATCTGACATAATTGCAGTTTCTCCCCCTACAATTGGCATTGAGGATTTTTTTGCGCCTTTAACTAATCCTGATACTATTTGTTTGAAAATTCTTTGATCATTTTTGTTTGCAGCAATGTAATCTACAAATGAAATTGGTGTTGCACCAATACAAATAATATCATTCACATTCATTGCAATACAATCTATTCCAATTGTATCATATTTTTTCATTAAATTTGCAATCATAACTTTGGTTCCTACTCCGTCAGTATGTGTTGCTAATAATTTTCCACCTGGAATCTCAACAATCCCTGCATAATGTCCAAATCCATGTGTCATCTTTGCCATTTTTTGTAAATTATGAGTTGAGCCAATTAGTTTACCAATTGCACGTTGACTTTTTTTTATTTCAGTTATGTCAACTCCGGCTTTCTTGTAACTTATTGTCATATCTAATCACCTACATGTACATATTTGAATCAATTTTTTTATGTTCCGAATATTTATCAGATAATTCTTTCAAATCTGTGCTCATTTGCTCTTTTTGTTTCTTTAAATTTTTTGTATTAATTTCTGTATCGTAAACTCTGTTAATTGCATCAATAATTGTGGCTGCTGCGATAGGATCTGGTGTTAATTCGTCCGCTTTTACAAGTAATGTAATTCCACGAATTTTCCTAATTAGACATTCATTTAGTATTCCTCCTGAAATTCCAGTAATGAATCCTTGAGGGACCATTTGGATATCATTTTCCTCCATAACTCTACACAGGTCAACTTCTGCTGCAAAAAATGCATTTCCATCGTGTTTTTTATCGGCAACACCGTCCAACACTATAATCTCGGTTGAACCTTTTTTCTCAGCCCAATCTAGAATCGCCATGGCGATGTTGTAAATTCCATCCTGACTGATTACTATTTCACAAATTATTGCACAGATACTTCCATCACTGTTTGAATAAATCCGAAATGGATGTCTTAGTCTACCTTGCATGAATACTGTTGATGGTGGCAAATGTTTTGAGCGGAGAAAACCTATCTCTTTCATATCCAATTCATTTATCATATGATCTACTGCTATAGTTCCAACTAATCCTGCTCCTACAAAACCAACAAAAATTGTAGGATTTTTCAGCTCATTTTTTCCTACTTCATAGATCTCTGCTTCAGGTATGTTTTGTTGCAACACTCTGTTGTCTATGTTTTGTTTAATTACTTGTTCGCTTCATCAAAAATATGGCTCGTATGTCTCGTGGCATGATACGGATACTAATTTTTGGAATTGGTTCAATTCTTTTTGTACTTCTATATGCATCTAGAATATTTTGATCTAATTTTTCTCATTTATTGTAAATAATTCTAACATTACTCTTCCTTTGTCTGTAATGGTATAGATCACATTTGATCCAACCCTTTCTTTTTCTATGAATTTGTATTCTACACAAAAATGTAGATAGTTTAGAAACGACTTTTTCATTCTAATCTTTGATTTTGAATACAGATCTGAAAACGTCATTGGGTTTGAGTTTAGTTGATACAGTAATTTCAATAAAGATAGTGTGCTGAAGTCCTTTGTTTTTGCTCTCACTGCGTCTAGTACTTGTTCGTCTCGTTGAATTATGAATCCTTCAAAACGTTCTGCAACTTCTAATGGCACATATGTCAATCTTGCTCTCATACAGTATAGTACCGTACTTTACCATATTAAGGTTAAGTCATGGTTTGTTGAGCTATTTGATCAGTTTTCCTAAACTTGGGTAAACATCATATCTATTTTCCTTGTTAGAATTGTGAAATATACGGAAGGAATGTGATTTAAACAAGATATCTTGGCATAGTTGTTGTGGACGTACTTCATATTGGAAGTGTACTTGCAGGATTAATTCTTCTATGTATTGGAGGTTATGCAATAGTTTCTGGTGGTGTTTCTCTTGCAAAGAAACTTCAAATTAGTAGTATGATTATTGGTTTAACCGTAGTGGCATATGGTACCTCTACACCTGAGCTAGCAGCTTCATTACTTGCTGCTTTTAACTCTCATACTGAATTAATTCTTGGAAATATTGTTGGAAGTAATATTAGCAATGTTGGAATGGTGATTGGAATTTCTGCCATTTTTGCACCTCTTCTAATTAGCAAAATTACTGTTAGTAGGTGGATTCCGATAATGATTGGTGTATCATTATTAGTTGTAGCAATGTCATATGATGGGGAAATCTCACAGATTGATGGTATCATACTGATTGCTGCACTCATTGGATTTACAGCTTATACTATCAAAACTGTCAAAAAACAAAAGATTCAACAAAATGAGACCGTCGAAAATGATGAGATTGAAGGGGAATATTTCTTATCACGATACAAAATTGAAACTTATTCTCAATCGATTGGTCTGATATTAGCTGGGGTGATCTTGTTGTTTATTGGTGGCCATCTTACAGTTGATGGTGCTGTAAATATTGCTGAAACTTTAGGATTATCTCAACTGGTTATAGGAGTTGTAATTGTTGCAATTGGTACGTCACTTCCAGAATTAATTACATCTATTATTGCAATAGCAAAAAAACAAACCGATATTGGTGTCGGTAATATTGTTGGAAGTAACATATACAATATTTTATTGATATTAGGAGTATCTTCGGCTTTAGTTGGAATACCTGTTGTACCTGATGTCTTTTCGAATTATTACATAATGATTGCATTTAGCCTTGTTTTATTCATAGGATTTAGAAAATACATTCCAAGATTTGTAGGTGTTGGACTCACAATAGCATTTATTGCATATTTGATTAGTCTTTTACTTTAATTTTTTCTAGGATTTTGATACTGATATTTTTTAATTTTAATTAATTCAAAGTATGAGCCGAACTTTTTTGTATCGCTGACATCATCTAATCCCTCAGAATCTGTAGGTTCTACTTGGAATTCTTTAATTTTCTTATATGTTGTATTTCGCTCTGCAGGAATTCTTCCTATACTTCTGATCAAATGTCGTATCTCTTTTGGTCTTAACAGTTGACCAAATTCTGCACCTGCTGCAGTTGAAATGCTCTCATTGACTAGTGTTCCTCCGAAATCATTTGCACCCCAATTGAGAAGTAATTGTGAGAATTTTGGTCCTTCTTTTACCCATGACATTTGAATATTATCTATTACATTATTCAACATAATTCGTGAGATTGCATGAACAAGAAGTGCATCATTTGAATTAGCACCTTTTCTGATATCTTCGTGAAGTTGGTGCTTGTACATTGGTGCTTCTGAAAATACAAAATTGAGTGGAACAAATTCTGTAAAGCCTCCTGTTTCTTTTTGAATTTCTCTAATTGTATCTAAATGATTCACCCTGTGTTCGTTTGTTTCTAAATGTCCGAACATCATTGTTGATGTAGATTTTATTCCCATCTTGTGTGCAGTTTTTATCACACTTGTCCAGTCTTTTACTGTAATTCTTCCCGGAGAGATTTTATCTCTAAGTTTTTGATTTAGTATCTCTGCCGCAGTTCCAGGGATTGTGTCTACTCCTGCATCTTTTAATCTGCTTAGGTATTCTTTTGTTGAAATCTTAGATCTAGTTGCACCATAAAGAATCTCTTCTGGAGAAAATCCGTGTATGTGTATGTCTGGAATCTGAGTCTTAATTTCTCTACAAATATTTTCATACAACCCTGCATCCATGTCTGGTGGAAGTCCTGCTTGAACACATACTTCTGTGGCTCCATATGTGTATGCTTCTTTTGCTCTTCTTGTAATCTCTTCAATAGGAAGTGTATACCCTTCTTCTTCTCTAAAGTCTCTACTGAATGCACAAAAGCCACATTGTTTTATACATACATTTGTGAAATTGATATTTCTATTAACAACATATGTTACTGTGTCTCCTACCTTTTCCTTACGTAAATAATCTGCAACTTTACCTACAAGTTGAAAATCAATTCCTTTTGCATCAAATAGAACCAATGCTTCTCTTGAAGTGATATCTTTTCCAGAAATTGCCTTATTTAGAATTGCAGCAATTACTGGATCAGCGTAATGTAAAATCCCATCTACGTCTTTATTTTCTAAATTCATTTCCAATAACTCTCTTTTACATAATTTTCTTCATCGGCAATTAAAGATATTCTTTGTTTCAGGTCGTTATTCACTAATGGAATAAATTCTGGATATACTGGAAATCTAGCTTTGAAGGAAAAACCTAAATCATTACATTTCTTCTCAACATTTTGAATATTTGGCCATGAAAATTCTGGATTTACATAATCTGATGTTATTGGAGAAATTCCTCCCCAATCGTTAATTCCTGTTGTTAAGAATTCATGATAATTGTTAGGTGACAAGTTTGGCGGAATCTGGATATTTGCATCTGGCATTAAAATTCTACATAATGTAACAACCATTTTGAAATAATCTTCTTCTGGTGTGTTGTGATTAGACATCTTCGTTTGTGGTTTTGGATGGAAATTTTGTAAAATTATTTCTTGAATGTTACCATATTTTTCCTGAATCTGTTTAATGTCTAAAATTGATTGAATACATTCTTCCATGTTTTCTCCAATTCCTACTAAAATTCCAGTTGTCATTGGAATTTTTAATTCCCCTGCATTTTTCAAAACATTTAATCGCACTTTAGGTTCTTTACTTGGTGCATATTCATGCGGTAATCCTTTTTCTCTCAATCTTGGACTAGAATTCTCAAGCATTATTCCCATACTTACATTACTTTTTTGAAGTTCTTTCATCTCATTTTTGGTGAGGTTTCCTGCATTAGTGTGAGGGAAAACACCTTCGTTAAGTACTGTCTCAGAACAATGAATCAAATATTCTGCTGTAGATGTAAAGCCTTCATTCTTTAACCATTTTTTTGCTTCTGAATATTTTTGTTCAGGTTTTTCACCTGTAACAAATAACGCTTCAGTACAATTGTATCTCTTTGCAAGTTTTGATAATTCTTTAACTGTCTCTAAATTCATCATTGATAATTTTGTATCGCCAGGTTCGGCCTTGTATGTACAGTATGAACATGTGTCTCTACACAAGTTAATTATGTTGAAAAATGCCTTTTTTGAAAAGCTGATTCTTTTACCTTTTCTTTCATTTCTCAAATTTGCTGCAGTGTCAAAAATAGTCTCTTTTGGAACCTCTTTTAACATTTGAAGGATTTCTTCTTTTCTGATCTCCTTTAATTCGTTAATTTTATGAATAATTTCAAAATCAAATTGTAATTCACTCATTGCTTAAAAATTCAGTACGGTCTATTTAATTTTGTAGAAACTCTATTGAGGTCTTTCTTCAAGAATCATAGTTAATTCTAAAATCTCTCCATTTCTGTTTACAGAAAGTACCATTTCATCTCCAACCGATTTCTCTCTTTGCAAGTGAACAAGTATGTCTGAGATCTTTCTCACAGTTTCTCCATCTATTGATAATATGATATCTCCATCTAGGGCAAATTCTCTACCATCCATCTCTTTTGTTTCAGTAACTCCTAGCAATCCTGCTGTTTCTGCAGGACTTCCTTCAATTACTGATACCACCAAGAATCCTTTTGAACTGTTTAATTCTCTAACTTCTGCTAACTCTGGATCAACATCCGTTCCTGAAATTCCCATCCATGGGTGTTTAAACTCTCCATCTTGAATTAGAACTGGGACCACTTTTTTGACAGTGTTTGATGGAACGGCAAATCCAATTCCTGAAAATTCTCCTGTTGCTGATTGTATTGCTGTATTGATTCCCACAACTTCGCCTTTCATATTGATTAAAGGTCCTCCTGAGTTTCCTGGATTTATTGCAGCATCGGTCTGTATAACGTCTGGAATCGAATATCCTGTTTCTTGTGGTAACAATCGTCCCATTTGACTTACAATTCCTGATGTCATGGAGCCGGATAATCCAAATGGATTTCCAATGGCTGCAATTTTTTCGCCAACTTTTAGTTCGGATGAATCTCCGATTTTAATTGGTTGTAGGTATGTATTGGTTGGTTCAACTTTTACAACTGCAATATCTAAATCTCTATCACTGCCTACAACATTGCCTATGTATGCTTCACCATCAAGAAATGTAATCATCACTTTTTCTGCATCTTGTACAACGTGTTGATTAGTTATCACATATCCTTCATCTGAATAAACAAATCCCGAACCCATTCCTCCATCTGATTCTCCTCTTAGAACACTTACCTGTACAATACTTTCCTCAGATTTTTCAAAAATATCAATTAGCGAATATTCATAACTCCTTTCTATTCCTGTTACTTCTCCTACAGTTTCACCATAATTTCCATTTGTAACAATTAGTTCACTTGTATCATTATCTGCAATTGAATTGAATGACACAAAAACTGCAAATATTATTGCTGCAGTTGCAATTACTCCTCCAACAACAATTCCATTATTTGCCATAATGAAAATGTGTTTGATTAAACTATAACCCTTACTGATTTTTGATATAAAATATCACACTTTCAGATAGTTTTGAGAAAATTCCTTGACTGAATATTTTCTTCCTCTCCATGATACTGCAGAAGATTTGTTTGCATGTAAAATACCTGAAAGAAAACCAAGTACCACAATTATTCCTCCAATTGGCGCACCTATTGAATTTACTATGCTTAGGTTTAATCCCATTTTAGCTTCCATTATAGATGCTGAAAAAATTGTTATCGTTGAAATAATTGCAGAAATCAACAAAGTCGTGAATGATATATTTGATTCAAATGCAATAACTGAATATCCCAATAATGGAATCGGCATAAATAAAATGAATAGTACGGCGAAAAATACGCCTATTGCTGTTGAAGAACTCTGATGATATAGTGGAACCATTAGACGTTTTAATCCATTCCACATTTCCTTTGCACTTCGTGAATACAATGCTTCAATCAGGTGTTCTCCTCTGACCATCTTTAATGCATACCCTGATTCTTTTGTAATTTTGCCCAATGCCCCATCTTCAATTATTTCCTGTTTGACTTTTTCATGGGTTCCAATTTCTTCATACACTTTTCGTTTAATCACAAAAAAACTTCCAAAAAAATATCCTACCTTCTTTTTTGGATTATTCACGTTTAGGGCAGAATATCTTGAATGCAGAAATGTAGATAGCATTGGTAGAGTTATTTTTGTAATTGTATCAATACAACGAAGTCTTGGAATTACTGTTAATGCATCAAGGTTCTCTGATTGCAGATGTGATACTGCTAGTGTAATTACATTTTTTTTAAATTTTGTATCTGCATCTGTAAATAATAATATCTCTCCAGTAGCTTTCTTGAATCCCTCTATACACGCCCAATTTTTGCCCATCCATTTTTCAGGTTTCTCTTTTGCACTTACATGAATAATCTTTGAATTTTCTTTTGAAAATTTCTCAATTATCTCTCCAGTTTTATCCTCTGAAGAGTCATCAATTGCTATGATTTCAAAATTTTCATAATCTTGTGAACCTAAAGTTTCTAAACATTTTGAAATAAATTCTTCTTCATTTCTTGCAGGTAAAATTACTGATACTTTTGGTGTTGTTGTACTTTTATTTTCAAATTTATCTAAAAATGGTGTTTTTGTAAATGATTGATACATTGAATTCAATAATGAAAGCCATGCCAAAAAAACTCCTACCAGAATAACTGTAAAAATGAAATTAAAAACATCAACGAAAACATCTGCCATTAATTTTCAACTTCTTTCTTAATTGCTTGCAATGCCTGTTCTGTCCCACTTTTGATATGTTTTTTTATTATGCCTGTGAACAGTCCCATTTTTCCAGAAAGTTTCACATCCCATATTGCTTCTAATTCACACGAATTTTCCATATCTTTCAATGTTAGAATTTTTTCTCCAACAATGACGCCCTTTGTGAAAACTGCTTTGATTGTCTCTTTTGGAACAATTGTTACATCCTGTAAACATTTTTGATCACGAAATGCAATAGTAATTTCCCTTGATATCTGGTTCCCGTCTTTTGAAATGTTTCTAACTTCTTTCGTTCCTTTCCAAAACTTTGGTTCATTATCAATATCTGATATCACCTCCCATATTTTTTCTTGAGTTGCGTTAATTGTTACAGATGTTTTAATTTCTGCCATATTTTCACCCAATTACTGGAAAATATTAGGTTTATCAAATTCTTCCTGCTAATCATAGTACGAAAATTTAGAAATTAATTTTAAACCGTCAATAATTGATGCATTATGGATGATATCTCGTATGATGATTTCTCAAAGTTAGATCTAAGAGTAGCAAAAATTGTATCTACTGAAAAAATTCCTGAAAAATCAAGAATTATCAAAGGCACAATTTCTCTTGGAGATGAAGAACGTGATGTAATTATTGGAGGCGCTCAATTCTATGAACCTGAAGATCTAATTGGCAAAACAGTAATTGTTGTTGCAAATCTAGAACCTAAAAAAATGGCTGGAGTTGAATCAAATGCAATGTTATTGGCAGCTGATATTGATGATAAACCATTTTGGCTAACTGTAAGTGATGACGTTCCTGCAGGAACAAAAATCAAATAATTAATCGTAAACCATTAATTTTTTTTCTTCTAAAAGTGCATGTAAATTATTCACTGAACGATATACGTCCTCTTCTTTTTTTGCACCTGTACATACAAGCTTGCCTGAAGAAAATAACAAAATGACAGTTTTCGGATCAAGCATTCTGTGAATCAAACCTGGAAATTGTTCTGGTTCGTACATACTTCTTGGCAGTGTTCTTGCAGCCTGCTCAAGATGAATTCTTCCTCCTAAGTTAATTGAAGCGACAATATTTTGAATTGTTACTACGGCATTTTTCTTAACCTTGATTTTTCCTTTTCTTAATTTTTCAACAACTGTTTTTACAGCATTTTTTGACATCTGTTCTGATTTTGCACCTGTGCAAACCATCTTTCCTGAAGTGAAGATTAGTGTAGCCGTCTTTGGACTTTTTAATCTGAAAACTAGTCCTGGAAACTGATCTGGATGATATTCTACATCTGGAAATTTTTTTGTAATGTCATTAAGATCCATCTTTTGGTCTACTGTAGCTGATGCCACCACATTCTCAATACTGATGATAGGTTTTGTCTGTGGCATATCTCAATTTATAAAAATATCATTAATAAAAATACTCGTGAAATCATGTATTTTCACTCTTAATTGTATGGATATGATTAAATTAGAAAATTAAAGTACTTGATTGTTGGGAATTTTGGATTACAATTTTGATGAATTTTTGGCATGGGTTGGTGAAGATACAGACACACTAATGATGCTCATATGGATTCTCCCTGTCATAATCTTTGTTTTTTATGGACAACGAATACAGCTAATGATTTCATCAAATGAAATTAAAAAAGATATTGGAAAATTAGAAGAATATACAATATCCACAAAAAAAGACTTTTTGAATTATGTAAAAAATAATCTTACCTCGAAATCTGATCCGTCAAAAAAGTTGGATAGTTTTTTTGATTATTTCACAATCATGCCTGTGGACATGGATCCTAATGGAATTATTACAAAAATCAATCATTTAGTTCGTTCAAGAGAAGACTTTATTCGATTACAAATTAATGGAATGTTCTCTAATTTATCACCTGTAGAATTATCCAAGCTCCAAAATTTATTAGAAATAGTTACTACCTTACAATTGTTCCATAAGCATACTCGTCATCTATATCTCACGGCAAAAAAACAAAAAAACTTTCCATTAATTTTACCGTTACAAATGATGATTCCATTTATCATGGAAGAAGCTGTTGCTTTGAAAGATGCAATGCCTGCAATCAAAAACGGTCAACCAATTGGTGATGGTATTGGACCTATGATTGTTGGTCAAATGATGTTAGATACTACTAAAGAATCTGCTGCATTTGAGACTGTTTGGTCAAAAACAACTTTTGAAGATAGAGAATTATTCTTATTAAAAGCCGAAGGTCCAAATGCGACTGTTGGACGTCCAGGAGATGGACTTGAAAAAATAATTTCAATCAAAAAACCTGATCTTGTTGTTATGATTGATGCATCATTAAAACTTGAAGGCGAGGATTCTGCATCTATTGCAAAAGGTTTTGGTGCTGCAATTGGTGGTATTGGCACAGAGAGATTCAAAATAGAAGAAATTGCCACCAAGAATAATATTCCAATTCTTGCTCTTGTTGTAAAACAATCAATTCATGAAGCAATTACCCTAATGACTGAGGATATTGCAAATAGTGCAAAAACTGTAAAAGAAGAACTTTATCAAATGATACGAGAAAATACCACTTCTGGTCAAACTGTTCTTGTTATCGGTGTAGGCAATACAATTGGTGTATCTCAATGAGTAAATCAAAAAATAAACTGTCTACATGTTACACCTCTATGGAATGTAATTCATGTAAAACCATAAAGAAAAGAAAATTCACTGAAGGTGATGTTGTCTTTTCAACTGCTGAAAATTGTTCTGATTGTGATGGAAAAATGTTAATCACGAAAATTTTTGGCGAAACTATGGATTAGTAGTTATTGTTACTCCATTCTCATTTGGAATGAATGTATGTTCTGCTTGAGCAACTCTTTGACCGTTGCCCTCTACAAGTACTGGATATGCATGAACTGCCTTTTTCTTAACTAAAATCTCTAAAATTCTTCTGGCATCTTTTTCTTCCCATTTTTCAAGTAACCATCTTAATGCAAATGGCAATAAATTGAAATTATTCCATATGTAATTCAGCATTTCATCTGCTTCCTTATCTTTGGTTTTCTTTCTTGATGCTAAAGCAAAAATATTTTTCACTTTTCCTTCATGAACAAATCCTAATCCGTCCCCTGTTGTCACAAATGGCTCACATGCAAATGCTTGTTCATTTGGAAAATTAAATGAGCCAATTGACCAAATGTTTGGAACTGTTTTTCCTGCATGTATTGTGTATTGTTCTAATGAATGTCCACTAAGATTTGCAATTGGAATTAATCCTAAATCTTTGATAGTTTTTTCTATTGTTCTTCCAACATCACTTGATTTGACTCCAACTTTCATCATTGACATTGCATTATTCAATGCAGATTCTGCACCTTGAACAAGTGTATCAAATTCTGGATTATAACATACTGTAACTGCAGTATCTGCAATGTACCCGTCAATCTGTGCACCCAGATCAATTTTTACAAGATCATCCTCTGTAATCGTAATCTCATCATTTGGTTCAGCTGTATAATGTGCTGCAACTTCATTGATACTGGTGTTTACTGGAAATGCACATTTGGCTCCTCGTTTTTTGATCTCTCCTTCAACATATTCACAAATTTCGTATACTGTTTTTCCTACCCAGTTTGTGTTCCGGACATTTTCTCTAACTTCGCCAGCAATTTTTCCTGCTTTAATATAATCATCAAGTCCCATATGCAACCGTTGTTTTACTCAGTTAAGATTCTATTGTTTAAATTGGGCAATTGTTTTTGTTCGCTGGGAGCGTGGTCTAGCTTGGTATGATTCTGCGTTTGGGACGCAGAGGTCGCGCGTTCAAATCTCGCCGCTCCCATTTTACATATTTATACAAAGAATTATGATATTATTCGCTGAACGATGAAGAAGAGTTAGAGTATGGACATTTGAATGAAATAATCTATTGGCTCTGAGTTTGGCATTAACTTTTTATCAATATGTAGGATTGAAAAATTACTTGGCATTCAAAAGAAAAGATTTTCTATTAATTGTTGGAATATTGTTTTTTTTAATTGGTTTGATGGGTGTTGGACTTCCTCCCATTTATGCAATAATAATCTCATTGGCAATTTATTTTGGAATCCGTGTTTTTGTTGGACGTAGGAAAAAGATGATTGAAGAATCAGTTGGTGAAGGAATTTGTGTAAAATGTGGTTCAAAAATTGAGAATGCAAAATGTCCAATATGTGATAGAAAAAAATTCAAAAATGTATGATTTCTACGAGCGGTTTATACTGATTCACGCCTAATTTGTCATATTGCTCTCAAAAAGATATAAGACTTTGACAAACGGATCAACTTTTTCTCAATTTGATTCTATTATTGCTAAAAAAAGGAATATGATTAGTAAATGCATTTGAAAAACCCTCTATTATTTGGCCTAATGGCGATTTTATTGTTAGGTGGTACTATAACCCCTGGAATGTCCCAAAGCTCCTTTGATTCAGACATTATAATTAATGAAGTTGAAACCAATCCTGCCGGTTCAGACACATCTGAATTTGTAGAACTTTACAATCCTTCTGCAATCGCAATTGATGTTAGTGGATGGTCTATCTCTCCTTCTGCAAGTTGGAAAACATTAGAAATTCCAGATGGCACAATAATTGAACCAAATTCATTTTTAGCTTTTTCACATGTGAATTTTTGGTTTAAAGACTTTGGCGAAACTGTTACACTTCGTGATACAACTGGAACTCTAATTGATGAAACCCCGCTAATAGAAGATTTAGAAAATAATAATTTTTCCTGGCAAAGAACTACTGATGGATTTGACACTGACTCTGTATCTGATTGGGAATTAAAACGAATGACCCCAAAATCATCAAATGGTAAACTTACTGTCACACAGGAAACTGAATTTTCCTTATTTACAACTCTTGGAGATGATACTGAATACACTCTTAATGAAAAAGTAACTATCTCTGGAACTGTATCTGAAGAATTGTTTAGTGTTATGTCTACTCCTGAGATGATTAAGATCAATATACAAGGTCCAAATTATTTCAAAAATCTTGCTTTGTTCCCTGATCGTGATCTAGGTTTTTCAACAACATTAAACCTTCAAAAAGTTTTAGGATTTAACTTAGGTAATTATGATGTAAAAGTTTCTTATGGTGAACATTCATCTGAACTAAATTTTACTATAATTTCTGAAGATGATTCTTCTGTTTCTGAATCTAAAAAAGATAATTTAGAAATTTTTACTGATAGGGAATCATACATTCCTGGTGAAATTGTAATATTGTCTGCAGACACTAACTCTGAAATTCAATATGGTGGACTAGATTACACAGTAACCAATCCAAATCAAGAAATTATTTTTCAAGGAACAATTTTCCCAAATGAAAGCTTCTCAAAAGTATTTCAACAAGGGGCAGGGGAATTATTTGCATTTTCAACTCAATTATTCATGGGAACTGTAAATCCTGTTTATGGTACTTATACAATTGAAGGAATATACAAATCTCAAAACCCTCGTTATTATTCATCTGATGATGTGATATCTGCAAGTGCTAGTTTCATCTTGTCTGAAGATGTGAAAGAAGATGTTCTAATTTCAATATCGACCGATAAAGAAGTCTATTCTGTTGGAGATATCATAAAAGTTACTGGAAGGAGTAATGACATTTGGGTTGAAGATCTAGAATTACGAGTAATGCAAACTGGTGTTTTATCATCTGCTGCAATAGGTTCTGATGCAAGATATTTTGCACCAGACCCATTTGATTTACAAGATAGGGTAAGATTGAATGGAGATGGAACATTTGAATATGAATTTAAAATTGTTGAGGATGCATCTGCAGATGAAAATTATGCAAGCTCATTTGGTGATTACAAAATAGTTGTTTCTGAATATTTTGGAGATGGTGTCACGTCTTTCAAAGTTGTTGAGGATCCTGAATCATTTGTTGATGTAAGAACTCCACTTGGATTAAAACTTGACAAATCTAGTTATGTGCTTGGTTCTAGTATAACCCTGACCGGAAAAGTTTTGGATTACCATCGTGCCGAACTTGGAAATAACATGCGTAATTCTGTAGAAGTAACTTTTACCGATTCTTCTGGCGCTACTGTAAATTATGTTTTTGATAAAAATAATGTAAGTAATGATGTAGCAAAAGGAACTACTGGAGCCAAATCAGAACCTATAGTATTTAATGCATATCCTGACTCTGTAGGAGGTTATCAAGTGAATGTTATATTACATCCAATACAATTTGATTATGGAATTTATACAGCACATGCTGTACATCCACTTTCTGGTACGTCAGAATCAATTACATTTGAAATTAAGTCTGCACAATCTGATATTATTCCTGAAGTTGAATTTCAAGAGCCACTTACGATGGAAATTTGTAAAAGTAATCGTGCACATGTTGATGAAATTCTAAAAGATTTGAGAAGTATAGGTAAAGGTGAAATTCCACCTTCAATGGAATCTGTAGTATGTGGTGAAAATTTAAAATTTGAAGTAGGCGATAAATTAGTAGTAACCGGAAAAGTAGTTCCAAAAACTGGTGTTGAATTAGATCAATCATCTACTCGAACTAGCGGACAAACACAAGGTGGTTCCTCTTATGCAACTAATTATGCACAAGCAATGATGAATTATGTAGAAGTCTCAATACCATATCCTCGTTCAATGACTGTATCTGGCGTTGCAAGTGTACAAACTGTGCCTGATGCAGGTGAAAATTATACTGGTGGTGGTGGTACTGGTGAAGGTGGTAATTATTATGAAGATGCTGATGGAAATATTATTCGTGGAGATGAAGACAAAAAAACATCTAGAGGTTCTGATACAAAATCCACCGGATATGATGGAACTGTAATAATGAAAAATCAAAAACTTCTTCTAACTGATATGCGGTACAAGGCATATCCTGATGCGGATGGAAACTATGCAACTGTCTTTGAATTACGTGCTGGAGTTTTCAAAGACGGTGTTTATGCAGTAAAAGCTGACTACTTTGGTTATCATGAAGAAACATCTGTGAAAATAACTGATTCATCACTAAAAGGTGGATTAGAACCTTCAATTTCTGTAAACTTGGAAAAAGATGAATTTGTATCTGGCGACACAGTTCGTATATCTGGAAAAATAAATAATATCTATTATTATGACAGTGTATCTGTAAGAGTAGATCTTCCTAATGTATCACAAATTAACTGCTTTGAAGGTCAACAATGCGGATTTGGAAATTCTGAAAAGAAGATAAGAGTTCAAGAAGGTGTTGGCGGTCCGGGATTCTTCTGGAATTACAAACTACCTAAAGATGCTCCTTTGGGATTATACACAATAGTTGTCGATACTCATTTTGGTGAATTTGAAAAATCATTCTTTGTAGTAGATGGTTCTGAAGTAATTGGAAAACCTGCTCCAGAAGCAACTATCTCGAAAAAAATTATTGAAAAATTCAATAGAATTTCTGATGATAAAATACCAATTGTATTATCTGAAAAATCTACTGATGATTCAACTCTATCCCCTCGTGTAATGCAAGGCTCACTATTTACTTCTGCTAGAGGTGAAGAATCTGATGTGAATCTCAGAATTACTACTTCTGATGGTCAATGTGTAATCGGTCAAAGTTCTGATTGTTTAGTAACCGAGTCAACTAGAAAACCAGGTGCAATTTTCTCAATTGTCACAATTGATGATATTAATTATAAAATTAGATACAGCGGAAATGATGTACGATTAGAAAAATTCTCAATTGTTCCTGAAGATTCTTCTTCAAAAATTGATATTGATAACTGGAATGTTGAAATCATCAAAGATGACCAACCATCTAGATTCTATTACAAAGTATCATACGTAGCATTAGAGTAAAACACAAAACCTTCTCTAAAATTCTCATAATATGAAAATTAATCTCTTAATGTTTTATCAAGATGATCCAAAAAAATGCACAGCTGCTAAATTAATAAAATTTGGATTAGGAAAAAAAATTACAAAATCTCAACCAAAAACTGCCCTTTTACATCCATTTGCTCAAAAAACTCTATTCAATCATGAGAAATCATCTTTCAACTCTATCACCGGAATTGATTGTTCATGGGCTCTTGCAGAAGAAGTTTTCCAAAAAAACTTCGTTGGTGTAGCTAGAAAATTACCTCCTCTTTTAGCCGGAAATCCTGTAAATTATTCAAAAATAAACAAACTGACCACTGTTGAGGCGATAGCAGGAGCTGCATTCATCTTAGGTGAGGAAGAATTATCTCAAAAACTGCTTGAAAAATTCAACTGGGGTCACACATTTCTGGAATTAAATGAAAATCTCTTACATGATTATCAAAAAATAAAATCTGAAGATCAGGTGAATGAGATTATTCGCGAATATGGCTATGCTATATAATTAAGAAAAAACTAAGTTATTCAATGGATAAAACTTCAAAATTATTTGATGTGTGGGCAAAGACTGGTCGCTCTGAAGAAATGGAAAAGGGTCACGGTACCACAGTAAATCAATTCTTAGACAAACTATCCTTGAAAGAAAAATTCAGATTTCTGGATATTGGATGCGGTAATGGCTGGGTCGTAAGAAAAATGTCACAAAAACCTTCTTGTGTTAAAGCAATTGGAATTGATAAAAGTAAAATGATGATTAAAAATGCAAAATCAAAAATCTCATCTGAAAAAGAATCTTACTTTGTAACTGATCTTGAATCATGGGATACAAAAGAAAAATTTGATATTATTTTTTCCATGGAATCATTGTATTATTCAGTGCCAATGGAACCTGCATTAGAAAAAGTATTCAAATTACTCAAAAAAGGTGGTACCTTTTACTGTGGAACTGATTTTTACAGCGATAATACTCTGACAACTAGATGGGTAAAAGACATGAACATTCCAATGGATTTACGTTCTGAAAAAGAGTGGAAAAAAATGTTCAAAGAAGTTGGATTTATTACTCGTTCAAAACATGTTACAGATTCAAAAAATAAATCCAAATGGAAACGTGAATTTGGAACACTATTTATTATTGGCAGAAAGTCTTGATCTTCTAATTACCAATATTGCAATAATGCTGAAAATAGGAATAATCAATAACACATACCAATAATTTGCTTCTGATTCTCTTATCTCAGTCATCATTTCTGTTTTTGGAATTTCTTTTTCATTTGAAACAATTATGAAGCTTTTTGAATATTCATATGGTTTCAATACTGTTTCTGATGCTGCAAAAATCTTGATTGTATGAACTCCTTCAATTATCTCTGAATTTCTATCTAGACTGATACTTGCTCCATCATTTACTACCTCTTTAATCCCATTTAGAATAATTTCGCCTTTAGAATCTACAATAAAGTAGTGAATCTCAGATGCATTTTCTACTGAAACAAGGATTTCTTCATCTGAGTCTATCACATATGGTTCTGAAAACTCAACTGAGTTAATCAATGGAAATTTAACATTTTCAAATTCTTCCCATTTTCCCTGCTCAAAAACATAATTTCCATAATCAAATGATTTGATAACTATCGTTCTTGAATCTGGTGAATATCTATCTAGATAAAATGGACCGTTACTAATCACAGCATGATTGTTCTCATCAATCCATTTTTGACTTGAATCGTATCTAATATTTTGAAATCCACTTTGTGAATTAAACTGAATTAATGAATCAGGTATGTGTTCATTTTTCTTAAAAACATCTAACTGTATTTTTACCTGATTTGCATCATTTGGGATTATCAGTGAAAGCCAGTTGATGTTTTTTGTAATTGATTCTGTTCTTGAAAATGAGCTTTTTCCATCTATTACTATTTGTTCCATTGATGCCATAATTTCCCAAGGCATACTACTCCAAACACTTCCCCATGATGCAATTTCTCCTGAATCAAAATGCCAAAAATCGGTATACACTTCAATTGTATTTTCATCAATTACACGTATTCCTTTCAACGTATTCAAAATCTGAGATGCTTGTGGGGAAAAATCAGTATCATATGTTCTATCATCTTCTGTTCTTTCTGAACCCCATTCTGATAAGAAGTATACCGAATAGATGATGTCATTCATATTCATTTCAGGACCATGATGCCATTGGTTGAATTTCAAATCATAAGTAATCTTACTTTTTGCTAAAATTTCGTCTCCTACTTTATCCCACATTTTTGAATCAGGATTCCACATTATTGCGTCATTTGGAACTTGTACAGACGAATTAATTCCATTTGTTTCTACTTGCCATGAGCTTCTAATCGGAATCATTTCTCCTGAAAATGGATGGCCTGTTAAAATTGGGTCTGAAATTGAAAGCCAAATTTGATTACTGTATGTATCTCCTAATCCTCCAATAGGATTCCATGCTGCTTGGTAAATCTGTTTTACACCGACATCTAGTGTACCTGAATCTGTTCTAACATTAATTGGCGTAAATCTACTTGGAACTCCTGCTCCTAATGCATTGATTATTCCATCTACATTTTCATTTACGACATATTGATCTATTTTACTTGCAAGAAATATTCGAACTGATTCGTTTACTCCTTCTTTCATTGCATCTTTGATTATGCTTGTTCTTTCATCTTTATCATTAAATTCTCCCGAGTAAATTCTCTGAGTTAACTCATCTAATTTCTGATTTTCATAGTTCCAGTTTGCTGGATTGTTATTTCCAGGCATACTTGAAAACCATGGGGAATACATCTGAGCAAGAGTTACTGAATCATATCTGGTAAACCCTGAACTTCCCCATCCTTCAGTGTATAAGCTCCATTTTTGTTCTGCAGGATTTGAGCCGTAAACTACAACGTATGCCTTGTTCAAATCTCCAAATTCTTTATTCACTTTAAAGCCAATCTCTTCTAACTCTGATGATAGAATCTCTCCTATCGCCTTTCTAACCGGATCATCACTTCTAATGAAAAATGTAATCTCTATTGGTTCATTTTCATAATTCCATACTCCATCAATTTTTTCTGCTCCTTTTGCACTCAATTCATTTGAAATTACGTTTTCAGCAAACGATGGGTTGTATCTAAATTGAAAAGTCTCAATAACATCCAAGACTCTCAAATACTCTGCTGAAAAACTCCCATAGTTTGAAAACATTGGCGTACCATATCCTCCTAACAATTCATTTACAATCAAATTTCTATCAACCAAAAAATTCACAGCATATCTCACTTCTTGAATTGAAAATGGATTGAAGGGGCCTTCATCTGTTGGATTTAATAAAATACTATAGTATCCTCCAGTTGATTCGTACACTTTCAATTTGTCTCTTGATTCAGACTCTCCTAGTCTGTCTGAAGAAATTCTGTAATAGTACATATCCAAATTTCCATTTTTCACTTCTTCTAATGCTGTATTTTCATCAAGGTACTGAATGAATTTTATTTCATCCACATACGTTCCTTTTTGAGCAAATGCTGTTGGGATTATTGATATTAAACAAATAATGAGAATTATTTTGAAAATTTTCAACTGATTCAACTAATGCTTCACCTTGGATAAATTTTAGCATTTTAATACAATTGCAATTGATCTGAATCAGACATGAATCCAAAATTGGCTGTAAAGGGAATTAATGGCATAATTGAAGGAGGTGTGAGTATTACTGATTTCTCTGTTGTTACGGAATTAGATGAAATTAGTGCAAAAGAGTTGTTGTATACGCTAGTCCAAAATGGAATTGGTACATGGAATGATGATTTAGTCGATTTTGATATTCCTCATGATAGACTTCAAACCGCATTATTTGCAATCACTCTTGGTGCAACAATTGAAGATGTTTCTGAATATCTTACTTGGAGAGATTTTGAAGCCATCACCGGAATCATTCTTGAAGAAAATGGTTTTGACGTAACAAAAAATCTGGTCTTAACAAAACCTAGAATGGAAATTGATGTTATTGGAAAAAAAATGAATATTGCATTACTGATAGATTGCAAACATTGGAAAAATATGAGTAAATCTGCATTAGATGAAATTGTAAAAAAACAGATTGAACGTGTCAAACGGTATGTTGCTGATGAAGGTATTACTGCATTGCCTGTAATAGTTACACTCCATCAAGAAGGAACTCGACTCGTTGAAAACGTACCAATCGTACCTATAATGAAATTGCCATCATTTCTAGATGAATTTGTAGGAAATCTTGGTTCTCTAAAATCTATAGAAAAATAGATACTGCAAATAGACCTGCGTCTGCCAACAAACACCACTTTGTGATATTCATTGTTTTATCCATTATCTTTGAATAATCTGAAAATATTGTCGGTCCCATCACTTTGACATTTGTCTGATGTTCTAAGACCTCAAATATTCCTTCTTTGATTTTTGACTCTGCATCTTGTGCCAATTCCAAATACCAGTTTGCTAGATCATTTGGTTTTGATAACATTCCTAGTTGGAAGTAACCGTTTCTATTTCTCGCACCACTTGCTGTATAGTGTGTATCTGATGTACAAATTTCAATTAACTCATATCCGTTATTTGCAAAGTGTGTTACAATCTGTTCTCTGACGCCATTTTCCATATTGTTGGCATCAGCCCATCCTAAGAAGTATTTTTTACTGTTAATTTCTAAACATAAAGTTGCAATTCTTCCTTCTGCAATATCATTTTGATTCAAATTCATTTTTTCAGAATTTGCAAAACCAAACTTGAAGGAATGACTCTCTTTCGTCTTTAGTGTATCAAGTGTAGATTTTGCTGCCAAAAGTAAATCTTCTGAATCTTCTTTTGAAATTTCTTTTCCCATTGCATTATGTGTGTCAACTATCAAAACCTGTTCAAAATTTCTATTTTCGGCAAATTGCTCAATTTCACTTCTAACATTAGGTGGTAAATCTTCCATTCCGTGAGGTGATAATGACAAAAACAATAATGCGGTTCTATCAAAGAGTAATCCTGAAGCACGTGCTTTGTTCATTGTTACTGATACAGGCTCTGTACATACTGCCCCATTTTGTTTAGATTTACTTTCTTGCAAACTTTGCAAATAATTTTGAACCTCTTTTTGTGTAGGTAAATTTAGATCATGATTTGAAATACTATGCATGACCATTGCAGTAGAATCCATTTCTTTGTAAATCAGTCCTGTAATGTTGCTTCCTCCTATTGGATGAAATGGTCCTGGATGAATATCTGGCAGAACTATTCTAAAGTCATTATCTTTGTCTGATGATTGAAATTTTAATTGAGATGTTGACACTGTGGATTCTGTTGAACTTTTTTCAATAATTTCTTCTAAAGGGATAGGATCCTTTCTCGACATTGATGTTACATATGCTTGAATTAATTCATGTGTACTTCTTAATCCTGGTCTACCTGCTTTGTCTGTAAGATAAGACCAAGCTGTTGCTAATCCCAAAAATGCACCGCCAAATAATATAATCCATGGATTTGTAAGTGAACTAATCCACATGTCTGATGGAATTAAAACAAGATACATTGCCATTGGTTGAATGAATGCAACTGCCCATGCTTTTTTTAAACTTGCACCTAAAATTGTTGTAAAAATTCCAATTCTAAAACTAGCAAAAACTACCATTCCCATAGTTACATAAAACAAATCTAAACCATCTTTTTCAAATAATCCCATTGCTCCAAATCCTATCAGTGTACTTACAAAGAATAATGAATTACCAAACAATGAGACATGAAGTGACTTTGAATATTCCCTATGTTTTGCAAATAGAATATCTAAAAATTGAGTTCCAACTAGTGCTGCAATGACTGCTAATGTTGGAAAAATTAATTCTGTTGAACCCAAATATGTTGAGGCAGTAAATGCTCCAATTAATCCTGCAATTGCAATTGATGCAGCTAATGAAATGTAATGTGATGATGGATTAATTAGTGATAATGTGTATTTGTCATGTATCTTACTGACGTCGTCTTTTTCAGGCATCTTTTGATCAAGGAATTAACAGTATATCAAGTAACCATGATACTATGATTAGACTAATTGGAACAGAGACCACAATTTTTGGATCTACTTTAACACCTTTCGTCTCATCCTCAAAAAATCTTAAAAGACCTGCTCCGGATGCTGGAAGTGATGCACTGGTTTTCTTATCTGCCATGTCTCAAACCAAAAAATTACGCATAAAAAGTTTTTGACTACTTTTTCAGTTTTGATATCGTATCAATCAGTAAATTGATCGATTTTAAGATATTTTGTTGTTTTTCTGTATCCTTTTCCTTTGATAACTCGTCAGTCAAAACCTGTAATTTTTCTTCTAATTTCTTCACAGGTGATTCGTCTTGAGACTCTTCCTTTTTCTTTTCAAGTTCCTTGTCAGGTGATTTTCCACAACTGACACATAATGCATCTCCGTCTTTCATCACTCTCACTCCTTTGCAGTATGGACATGGTTCACTAAGTAATGTGGCACCACTCAAAAGCATCTCGATTGCCTTTTTTCTAACCTCTTCGGACATGCTTATGCTTGGTATTCGACCTAAAAAAATTGTATTTTCTTCTACTAAGGCTTAATAATATGATAATTCAAAATATTTCGAACTAATGGCGGTAATTTGTAATACTTGTGGTCTTCCTGATGATTTATGCGCTTGTGGTGATTTAGACAAAGACAGTTCTCAAATAATTATTCGTTTAGAGACTAGAAGATTCAAGAAAAAAGGAACAATGATTGAAGGACTAGATCCTAAAATAAACAACTTGGAAAGTGTCGCAAAAGAACTAAAAGGAAAATATGCTTGCGGTGGAACTGCAAAAGAAGGATACATTTTCTTGCAAGGTGACCATCGTGATACAATCAAAGAGGCACTTGTTAAACTAGGATTCTCTGAAGAAAAAATAGAACTTCATTAGAATTATCGTGTCTCTCTTACAAAACATCTTACATGGATTTGGAATACCTTTTTCAGCATTAATGTCTGTAATTTTTGGTTTGATGATTGTATCCTTTCCATTAGGTGCTTATGCAATTTTTAATTCAAATATTGGAGATGACATTGATTATACTTACCCGCTAGAAAAATTTGATGTCTTTATTGCAGGTGTAAATCTTCAGATACCATTAGAATATCAGATTGGTGATCTGTTCATAGTTTTTTGGTCCATTTTTGTTATTTTGTTTGTTATTTCATTTTTAGGTCCGAAAAAAAATTTTATGAAAATAATTGGAAACATTTTATCAAATGAAAAAACTTCTTTTTCTGATAATTACATGCTCAATATTATCAAATGGTTTTCAATACTTGTTTTAGTCTCTGCAGTAATAACAATAATTCAAGAAAGCTTTGGAATTGTAACTGAACCTCCTGACACTGCCAATGATCTTATATTATTCTTGCAAATATCCTTGGCTCCTATTACTGAAGAAATCGGTTTTCGTCTAATTCTGATTGGAATTCCATTATTCTTGATTTATTCTCATAAATCATCGATAAAATTTTTCATAAAATCATTATGGAGTCCATATGCAAACTTACATGTTTACGATAGCAAAAAAGCCATTGCATTAATTGTAATAGTTGGAATATTCTTTGGTGTGGCACATGTAATTTCCGGTGAACCATGGACTACTGGAAAAATTTTACAAGCATCTGTAGGTGGAATAATTCTTGGTTGGGTTTATTTCAGATATGGTTTAGCTGCTGCAATAATCTTACACTGGGCTACTAACTATTTCATTTATTCTTACTTGTTTTTGATATCTGAACTAAACGGAATTTCTGTACAAAATGCATCTAACCATTCTATGATTGGCACATTTGAAGTAATTCTAATTGTATCTGGAATTATCTCCGCAGCAATGTTATTCCTGAACTACAAAAACTCACTTAACTCTAAGATATCTTCAGTGTGATTATTTCTCAATAATTTCTTTAATTTTGTTGCATAACTCAGGCTTGATGTTTTGTTTTATGACAAATTCCAAATCTTCTGTATTGTCAATGTCTAACATTAGTCTGTATATCAAGCCAATTGAAATTTTTACATCATCTTTTTGTGCAGATTCAATCTGAAAACTGTAACTTCCCTCATCATATCTGGGTGTCATGGAATTGATGGGACTTCTAAGCAATGCATTTGTTCCATCAAAATGTCTTGAAGGTACCACTATTACTGAATTATCTACTGAAAATTTTAACAATCTTTCAAGATCTTCAGAATCAAAAAATGGAACATCTAATGGTAGTACAATGGAATGTGTGAATTGATTATCTATCAAATATTGCTCTGCTAGTTTTACTGCATCATTTACACTTGTTTCATGTTCATCCTGAATTTTTTCACAATCATATTTTTCTATAATATCTGAAACTTGTTCTTCATTTGTAACAACAATTGTCTTATCAATTAACTTTGAATCATAAATTGTTCTGATTACTTCTTCTAATAGTAATCTGCATAGTGAATTTGTCTTTTCTTCAGATAAATGCAATCTTGTTTTAGATTTTTGGAATGTCTTGACGGGAATTATTACTGATGTTTTCAATTATAATTTCAATTGTTTTAAAATGAATCCTGCAAGTGCCTCTTCAGCCATTTTATTTTGCATTTTTATTTTTGTATCTAATACACGTATATCCAATCCTTCAATTTTTGATTTAAGTGCTTTATCTTTTGTATCTATAATCATTTTTGAACAAACATCTGCATAAAATTGCGCTAAACCAAATGCTGAAACCTCAATTCCTGCAGCCTCCATGTATTTGTCGGCAGGTCCACTAAATGATTTGTTTCCAACTAGCGGTGAAACTGCAACTACTTTCTTTTTATTTTTGGTTAATTCTTTTCTTACTCCTTTGATTCCCATCATTGGTCCAATACTTGTTAGTGGGTTTCCTGGTGCAATTACTACTAGTTCTGCATCCTGTATTGCACTAATTGCATCTGGGTTTGGTCTTGCTTTGTCTGCTCCAACATATTGAATTCCTTCAATAGTTCCTCTACCTCTATGTTTTACCCAAAATTCTTGCAAATGCAAATCTTCACCGTTTGCTGTAATTCTTGTTTCAACTGTGTTGTCTGTAATTGGAATAACTTTGGATTCAACTGCAAATTTTTCGCACATCCATTGTGTAATGTCTGAAAGATTTTTTCCATTCTTTAACATGTTAGTTCTAATAAGATGTGTTGCAGCATCTCTATCTCCAACTCTAAACCATGTCTCTTCTCCAAAAACTTCCATCTGTCTTAGGAAATTGTTGGTATCTTTTTTCACACCCCATCCTTTTTCTTCATCTAAAATTCCTGATAATCCGTAAATTATTGTGTCAATGTCAGGACACACATACATTCCGTATAGCCAGTAATTATCGCCGACATTGCTAATCACTGTAACTTCTTGATCATGAGCTGCAAAGCCTCTGACCATTTTGATTGAACCTGTACCGCCTGCCAATATTGTAATCATAATTGTTAACGAAAGTCCCCAAACAATGACTACATATTACTTCTTCCAAATGATCGCAGAAAATCGTACTCTAAGTTAGATTTATTATTAAGAGTAAAAAAATCGCTACGTGTCTCGTACAGGAATCTTAGTAGCATCTTTGGCAGTAATTATGCTAGCATCTACTGTAGGTCCTGCTTTTGCAGCACAAATGGAATTTAGAACATGGGTTGATCCTAACTCAACCGATGAAGTTGAGATAAAATTCCAAAGAACTGTGATTATCAATTATGACCAGGGTGGAATGCTTGCAGATGAACTTAGAGGCCAAAAATTTGCTAAAACCTTCACTGTAACCTCTGCTGATCCTGGAGTAAACGAGTTACGTGATAGAATTAATTACCAAATATCTGAATTAGGAAGTTCAGCTGCTGCAACTGATATTCAAATTGATTATGATACTAAATTAACCGGTCGTGGCTTAAACACCTCTATTGATTACAAAATCATTCTAACCATGACAATTACAAATCACGTACTTCGTGAATCTTCTGGCGGAAACTCTGGTTTAGTTGATATGAACTGGAGAGGATTAGCAGTTCCTGATGACGTTATCGTTAATGCAAAAGGAATTCCTCATGAAATTAACTTACCAATCTCATTTATCGCTGATGTTGCTCCAGGATTACATTCTGCAATCTTGGGTAGTGAAGCTGAAACATTATTGAATACCCCAATCATGGATGCAAGTGGAATTAAAGCACAACCATTAGGCAACTGGCACTTCTTATTTGACCCAACTGGAATCAATGTAGATGCCTCACAATACGGAATGTCTGATGAATTAGCAGGAGTTGTTTGGTCATCTTACACAATGGGAGAGAGTAGTCTTAGAGAAGGAATTCAAACAGAAAAAGAATTTGCAGCATCATTTACTACTGATACAACTTATGATTTACGAACTATTGAATCTGCAGATGCAGCAAACATTTTCTTTGCAGGATTTTCAAACATTGACGTTTTAGATAATACTGAAGTTGTAGGTGTTTATCCTGAAGCTCCTGAAGGCTTTGCAACAACATCTACTGGTCAATTCCCTGTTATGATCATTTACGGAATGGCTGGAATGGCCGGTGTTGCCGGAATTGCAGTCTTTATTGTAAGTGAAAAGAAACGTAAAGGTGATATCAAAGCCGGAAATGTACAAACAGGTATTGACCCAACACAATTAGTTGGTGCAGATACAAGTACCGGCTCTGGTGGTTACAAAACTAACAGAGGTGAAGCACATCTCAAATCTGACGAATACGCACAACACAGAAGTGTTTACGACGAAAAACCACAAGTTGAACAAAAAACTGAACCAGCCCCAGCACCAGCAGAAGAAACAAAAACTGATGACACAAGTGCATCAAGTTCTAGAGGTTCCCTACCAAAAGGTTGGAAACCAGAATAATAGTGCGTGCTGGCCGTAACCCTCTTTCTGTTTTACACATTATTCCGCTTTGCAGCCTACCTGAACCAGATGCAGAATTCTATAGTTCTGTTTGGCTTTGCTCCTTGTGGGTCAGATTTCTCATTCTCTTTTCTCGGAAATCTCAGATTTTGTCCTCATCGTACACTCCAAGAGAGATTTTTTTCTGCTCTGTTGCCAACCATCTCTGATTGCCCATCTCCGGACCACAATTTCTGCAAGGAGAGAGGAGTTTCCTCTGTCGTAACAGCACTGTGCACCAGCTCGCACTTGTAATTTTCCTAAAAGCTAATCAGTGATTTTAAGATATCTCAGAAATTAGGCGTTAAAATAATCATCATCATGGCGTTCTCTGTGAGATTTTGCTCTCATGGAGTAAATTCTCTGCATAATGTTGACATAAATTTGATAGATGAATTTCACTTGAATAATTCTTGGCATAATGAAATTTGCAAATGATCTTGCATGAACTTCTGAGAATCTGTGATTTCTAACTATTATTGCAGATTTTCCGCTCTTATCTAAAATACTCAAAGTCTTTGGGCTAAATGCAGTATCTGTCTGATTTCCTGCACCTAAAACCAACAAGGCGTTCTTTTCTTTTTTGAAATTCTTTAGTAATTCTGTTATGATGTTTGAATCTGAATAAACTTTCTCAAACTGTATTTTTGGTAATTCTAACTCAAACATTTTTTCATTAATTCTGTTTACAATTTCTGTTTCTTGTTTTGGATCTTCAATAACTCCTCGAATAATGCGAATTTTTGACTCCTCTGTTTTTTGAATTGAGTTTGCAACCTCTAATCCCAAATCACTATGTCTTCCTTTATCGTATGCCACAACAATATTTTTCATATCTTCATCGAATGTTTTTCTTAATCTAACTCCGATAATATCGCATGTTGTAAGTGAAAGTAATTTTCTATTATTTTTCAAAAAATCAAAGTCAATCAATAATGTATTGATATCTTGTTCTTCTGTAGTTTGTAAAATTGCTTCAGTTGGGTCATGTGCTAATCTCACTAGGTATCTGTTTCTTAGTGATCCTGTAATTTCTCTTTTGAACTCTTCTATTGCCTTTAATCCTTTTTCTCCAAATCCATGTGTTAATGATAATGGTGTTTGTCGTGGAACATTTACCACATCCAATATGGTAACTTCTCCATCTTTGTCTTTTGCAATTGAACTTGCCATCTTGTACATTTTTGCTGCAGATCGTTTATCAAAAACCATCAGTACTCTGTATTCTTTTCGTAACTTTGGTCCTTGTGTGA
The DNA here is from genome assembly GCA_902552015.1 of uncultured marine group I thaumarchaeote. Classification (GTDB taxonomy): domain Archaea; phylum Thermoproteota; class Nitrososphaeria; order Nitrososphaerales; family Nitrosopumilaceae; genus Nitrosopelagicus. The sequence continues at coordinate 29,994 of CACDFH010000001.1, forward strand.
AAACTAGCGGTGCATTATGTTCTAACTCTTTTTTTGATGTGTAAAATTTGTAAATTACAAAACCAATTGCTATCCAAATTATAGCTATTAACCAACTTTCTGGATGTGTAAACAGCAAGTATATGGAAAGACCCATTGCTGTCAAAATTCCTATTATCGGAATTAGCGGAAATAGAGGCGTTTTGAATCCATATTCTACAGTTGATGCGTATAATCTTCTAATTGTAATTGATGCCAGATTTACCTGTGTGAATAAAAATAGGAACATCACACTTGCTGCAAATGCAATTGCAGTCAAATCCATAGATAATGCAAGAACTAACATGATTATTCCTGAAACAATTGTTGCAACAAACGGTGTACGATATTTTCCATGAATTTTACTAAATACAAACGGAAGATTATACTGCGTACCCATTGCAAAACTAACACGGCTTGCAGCAAATGTTGTGGCGTTTAATGCAGAAAGTGTAGAGACTAGGCCTCCTGCTAGCACAATTAATGCTCCATATGGCAAAAACTGATCTGCAGCTTCAATAATTCCTAATTCGCCAAAGCCTCCGATAAACTCCCACGCGGGCATTCCTATCACTGACTCGTTTAATCCTCCGATGAAAACAAATGTGAATAAAATGTAAACTGAAACTACGATTCCAAGTGAAATTAAAATTGCACGTGGAATATTCTTCTTTGGATTTCTTATCTCATCTCCTGCTTGTGAAATTATTTCATAGCCCTCAAATGCAATGAATGTTAATCCCATTGCAAGTGCTAATCCTGCTACACCGCTAGGAAGAAAATCTGTATAATTGTCAGACCAATTTGGATTTGCAAACATCATTGCACCAATTGCAGCTACAATCAGTATTCCAATAATTGCTAATTGTGTAAATGTAATTGCGTTACCAACTTTTCCTGTATCTGATGAACCTCTCACATTAACAAACGTGAAAATTATAATTGCAATTGCAGCTAAAATTTTGTCTATTGGAATTCCTGTATCATCTCCGATAACTCCTGATGTTCTTAGAAGATGTGCAAAAAATGAACCAAATGCAACTGCGTAAAGGCTGCCTGCAATAGTATGTCCAAACCATGCCATCCATCCACTAAGATATGCATTTGGTCTTGGCAAACCTTCTCTTACCCATTTGTAACCTCCTCCTGTTGCAGGAAATGCAGAGCCTAATTCTGCATATGTCAAGGCAGTAAATACTGTGATAATTCCATTAAGCAAAAATGCAATCATCAATGCAGCACCGGCTTGTGCCATGCCTGGTCCTACTAGGACAAAAATGGCGCCTCCAATCATGGATGCCACTCCAATCATAACTGAATCCTTTAGAGATAAGCTACGAACTAGTCCTGATTCGGATTTTTCAAATGTCATACAGTTTCGACAAAATGTGGATGAATAAAGCCTTGCCTCTTGTGTGATTATACACTATGCGCCTTTGACCATATTGAATAGCTGCCTAACAATCATCTTTGGATGATGTGTTGCAAGCTTTACCATCTTTGATACTCCAAAATCAGCACGAATGAAATCTAGGAATTCATCTGCTGTTAACTCTTCAATTATGCTTAATTCTTTATCCCATTCGTCGTCTGTTAATCCTACCCATCTGTTCTGTACTTTTCCAGCAGAATTAATTTTTGATTCAATTGCTCTTTTCCATTCTTTTTCATATGGAACTAATGATGCCTCTGATGTATCTCCATTTTTTATGGCATCTGCTGCAACTTGACCTGCAACTTCTCCGAATCTAATTGCATATCTTATTCCTTCTAGGACAAGTGGATTTGCTTGACCTGCAGAATCTCCTACGAGAATTAAATTATCATAAACTGTTTTTCTTGATAATCCATCATTTGGAATCAAGCCATAATGGAACTCTATTTTTTCAATACTTCCCAAATCTTTGATAGGTCCCAATTTCTTTTCTAACAACTCGTTTAATCTTACAGTTGGATCTACATCTGAATCAGGTTTTCCAATTCCTACTCCAATTCTTGCAGTATTTTTTGATGTTGGAAAAATCCATGCATATCCTGCAGGTGAATATTCTTGTCCTACCATTAGCCACCAATTATCATATTCTAATTTCTCTGTCTTTACCTCAAACTCTGCTCCTGCACCAAACTTTTTCCATTGATTGACATATCCCAATCCTTTGGCAATGACTGAAACAAAACCACTTGCATCTATTACCACTTTGGAATTAAACTGAATCTGTTTTCCTTCTGATTTTGCAACAACTCCTACACACTTGCCTGTAGCGTCTTTCAAAACATCTGTGACATTTGTAGCTGTAAATAACTCACTTCCTGATGTTTTTGCTCTATTTGCTAGAAATCTGTATGTTTTTCTTACATCTAATACTGCAGCCTTTGCAATTTCATCTGAAATTTTAACAGAATTTTTTGGCGAACAAAACGAAAATTTCCTTATTGGATTATAGCATTCTTCAGGTATTCCAAATTTTTTTATGTCTGAAATCCATGTTACGCCGCTGGTCCTGACAGTTTCTGCAATCTCTTTTTCTTTTTCAATTAATGCAACTGTACATCCATTTTTTGCAGCCATATGTGCTGCAGATGAACCTGCAGGACCTCCTCCAACTACTATTACGTCAAAATTTAATTCTTCCAACAAAATTTATTACATTTCTGAATATTATAATCTACACAATCAATTGTTTTCTTAACATGTTTATCTTGGTGCAAATTAAGACTAATTATGGCTGATACCGAAGTTATTCCTTTTGTTTTATGGTCTGGGCTTACTGCTGCACTGATGGTGATAACCGGATTAGTTTACAAGGCATATCAAAAACGAAAGCCAAGATTGACATCGTCAAATACTGATTGAAATTTTTAATAAACTATTCAAATAGGATTTTCTTTTCTTTGTAAAGATTTTTTGGGTCTGGTTCTGATACTGCGGCAATTAGTGCTTTTGTGTATGAATTTTCTGGGCTTGACAGTACTTTTTCAATTGTTCCAACCTCCATCACCTTCCCGGAATTTAAAATTAAGATATTATCTGCAAAATGTTTTGCCGTAGCTAGATCATGTGTAATGTATATCATGGAAATGTTATTCTCTTTTTGAATCTCTTTCATCAATTCTAAAATTTCTGCACGAATTGAAACATCTAACATGGAAACAGGTTCATCGGCAATGATAATTTCTGGCTCAACTACTATTGCTCTTGCAATTACTACTCTTTGTCTCTGACCTCCTGACAACATATGTGGATGTTTTTTTGCAATTTCTTCTGCGGGTTCCAGCTTTACTCTTCGTAATGTTTCAATTACTCTTTGCCTGCGTTCATCTTTCGTACCTAGATTGTGAATCTCTAATGGCTCGCTAACTATATCTGAAATTGTCATTCTTGGATTTATCGAATCATACGGATCTTGGTAAATCATCTGACATTTCATTCTAAATTTTTTTAATTCATCTGAATTATCTTTAATCTCTTTTTCATTATGAAAAATTTTTCCCGAGTCTGGTTCTATGGCTCTTAAAATTAATTTTGCAATAGTTGATTTTCCAGAGCCTGACTGTCCAGCAATAGCTAAAATTTCTCCATTCTTTAGAGAGAAATTCACTGCATCTGCTGCAACGACTTCTTTTGAATCTGATGAAAAAAAGTTCTTCTTCTGAAATTTTTTGGTTAGATTTTCAACTTTGAGTATTTCATTCATCATTGGTATTATATTCAACTGGGATAAGAAATTTATGCAAAACAAAAATCGGCAAAATATGACGAATAAATCAAAGCAGGAATTACTAGGATATCAATCTCATTTAATTCAGGACAACTTGACGTATTTCAAACCAACCAGGACCAGTACTACTGTAACTTTTGCCGAAGAAATTCGCAATACACTTCAAGAACCAAATAAATCAATCAGTCCAAAATTTTTCTACGATGAAAACGGTTCAAAAATATTCGATGAAATATGTTCTCTTCCAGAATACTATCCATACAATTCTGAAACTGAAATTTTGCAAACCATTGAGGAAAAATTACTGCCATACCTTTCAAATGAATATCATTTGGTAGAGCTAGGAAGCGGTTCCTCTGTGAAGACTCGACTATTAATTGATGTTTTATTCAAATCACAAAAACATCTCCAATACTTCCCAATAGATATTTCAGAAATTTTAGATCAAAGTGCAAAAAACCTCTGCATGGATTACGAGAATCTCACAGTAACTGGAGTTGTTGATACTTATGAAAAAGGTCTTGATTTCATTGAGCATTATGATGACAAACCTAATTTGATTACATTTCTTGGTTCAAGTTTTGGTAATCTTGATTATGTTGAAGGCATAAAATTTCTTCAAAAGATAAACACACTGATGAAGTCTGACGATTTGTTTTTGATTGGATTGGATCTAAAAAAGGATCACGAAATACTACACAATGCATATAATGATTCTCAAAATACAACTGCAAAATTCAATCTGAATGTTTTAAAAAGAATTAACAAAGAACTTGGTGCAGATTTTGATTTGGAAAACTTTGAGCACCATGCCGTTTATGACGAGCAAAAGGGTAGAATCGAAATGTATCTTCGTTCCCTATCAGAACAATCCGTCACAATACCAAAATCTGACTTATCCATCACTTTTTCAAAAGATGAGCTAATTCATACTGAAAATTCACACAAATTCTCTACTCTGGAGATAGAATCACTCCTAAAGGAATCTAATTTTGAAAAATTAGAAATGTGGTTTGATTCACGAAAATACTTTGCTCTTGTTTTGGCAAAAAAAATCTAGATGTTCTCAACACATCTGAATCCTGAAATTAACCATCTCTCATCTAATCTGAAAAAATTTCTATAAGATCCTCTGATTGATTTTGATGGTGTTCCAAATGATCCTCCGCGTAGCACTTTCTGATTTGTAAACCACTTGTCATTGTATTCGTCAAATCCACTTTTGAAACCTGGATATCCCATAAACTCTGAGGATGTCCATTCCCAAACATCTCCTATCATTTGATAACATCCGTAACTACTTTTTCCATCTTCGTATGCTCCCACATTACTGCAATTCCAAATATTTGACTCTAACAGATTTGCATGTGACTCTGTTGGTTTTTCATTTCCCCATGGAAAAATTGTTTTAATCTCTTTTTCATCATTCCAAAGCGCAGCTTTTTCCCATTCTGCCTCTGTTGGCAATCTTTTGTTTGCCCATTTACAGTATGCTGCTGCTTCATAGTAGCTAACATGGCAAACAGGCTCGTCGGGATTGATTTTCCTCTTTCCTGCAAAGTCTCTTGTAATCCATTCGTCTGCTTCTTTTTCCCAATACATTGGGGCATTCCATTCGTTTTTCTTGACTGCATCCCAGCCATCTGAAAGCCAAAATGAATAATCGTCATATCCGCCGTCTTGCATGAATTCTAAATATTCGCCGTTACTTGTCAAAACGTTATCAATTTGAAAATCGTTTAGGTATGTTTTGTGTTCTGGAAGTTCTATATCATAACAGTAGTCCTTTCCGGAATATCCTAGATTGTATAATCCTCCGTTTATCTTGATGCTTTTCTTTTCTTTGTGTGATGAAACTGGTGATTGATTAATTTTTGTTGGTCTGTATTGATCTCCTAACAAATGTTGTAAATCATAAACTAAAAGTTCCTGATGCTGACATTCGTGATGTATTGCCATTGTGAAAAGATATGCAGTTTCTTTTTCTAGCGGTCTGCTAATCACTTCTCTTACTCTGTTAGTTATGACATCAAAATATTGTAAAATTTCATCTACTGTTGGTCTTGACATTACTCCGCGTTTTGATTTATCGTGTGGCTTTCCAAACTGATTGTAGTATGAATTCAGATATTCAGAAAGCTCATCTGAATAAAACTGATAATTCTTTTGTGTTTTACTTAGAACTATTTCATTTAGCCAACTTACATGTCCTATGTGCCATTTAGGCGGACTCATAAAAACTGCAGTTTGTACTCCAAAATCGTCTCTTTCTAAATTTTTTACTAACTGTAATGTGGTATTTCTTGTCTCATTAAATGAGTCCAAAAGAAGATTTGGAGATGGCTCTTCAAGCGTCATGTAATTGTTAAAATTTTTTGAATATATTTGGTTTTATGATTATTCTTTCATTACGCAACACGAAGCTTTGTTGATGTTACGCATTGCCCACCAAATTGAAAATGTCAACGCTCCTATTGATATGAATTTTAATTCCAATCCTTGCAATGGAAATATTGCTAATCCTCCAACTATTCCTAGTACTGCAGTTAGTGATGTTGTACAAGCAGGGCATCCTGGTGTAAATGCTGTTAGTGCTCCGCCAAATATTGCACCTGCGCCACTCTTTACGTTTTTGTCTCTTTGTGTTTTGATGTTGTACGCTACTAATGCAATGTTAATTCCTGCTAGAATTGCAACAACTGCTGTTAATGTGATGGATGCTGCCATGTACATAGGCAATAATTCAATTTCTGTTGCCATGTGTTCTAATCCCATTTCTAATGTTAAGAAATAATATAATGTTCCAAGACTTATTCCTGAAATAACGCCAATCATGCCAAACTTTCTTTGTCTCAAAATATCCTTGATTGTTAATTTTAGCATCATATGTTATTGTCATAATTTATGACTAAATAATATTGATATTGTTTTCTTTCATAAAATTGAATTTTCAAAATAGTACAACGATAGATCCATTGTGATCATTATTATATTCAAAACTCAGAATGAGAGTGAAACTTATGACTGTAGAATCATCATATCACTCTGCAAATCCTGAAATTCAAACATTAACTGAACAATCAAAAACATACGCTAAACAAATAATGACAATTGTAGATGAAGTTCAGAAAGTTATTGTCGGCCAAGAAGAAGTAATTAAAAAATTAGTAATTGCAATGATGGCAGACGGACACGTTCTCTTAGAAGGTGTTCCTGGCTTGGCTAAAACCAAAATGGTTGATACATTATCAAAAACTCTTGGTGCAAACTTTTGTAGAATACAGTTTACTCCTGATTTACTTCCTGCCGATATTACCGGAACAAAAATTTATGACAACAAAAATGAAAAATTTGTTACAGAAAAAGGACCTGTATTTAGTAATCTCATATTAGCTGATGAAATTAATCGTGCACCACCTAAAGTCCAATCTGCATTACTTGAAGCAATGCAAGAAAGACAAGTAAGTATTCACGGCGATACATTTGAAATTGAAAAACCATTTCTAGTTCTTGCAACACAAAACCCAATTGAAAGTGAAGGTACCTATAGACTACCTGAAGCTCAAATTGATAGATTTGCATTAAAACTGATAATTAACTATCCATCAAAAGACCATGAAAAATTAATCATACAAAGAAATACTCAGGAAAACAAACCTACTGCTAAAAACATAGTATCAAAAGATGTAGTTCTCGAAATACAAAAATTTGTTCAAAAAATTTATGCTGATGAAAAAATTGAGGAATATGTTTCTGCAATAGTTGATGCAACTAGAAATCCAAAAAATTATGACCTTGAACTAGAAGATATGATAGAATTTGGCGCCTCACCTCGTGCATCTATCTGGTTAATTCTTGCAGCAAAAGCACATGCATTACTTGCAGGACGGGGTTTTGTTATTCCTGATGACATTAAATCTGTAGCACATGACGTTTTGCGACACAGAATAATACTTACATTTGAAGCAGAAGCCGAAGGCAACACCTCTGATGCTATAATTGATAAAATATTAGAAAAAGTTCGAGCGCCGTAGAAATCAATTGTCTGAAATTAAAGATCTTCTAAAACGCATTCGGGAATTAGAAATCAAAACTAAGGGATTAGTGGATGGTATGATGGCAGGTAGCTACAAATCAAAAATACGTGGACGAGGAATTGAATTTTCTGAGGTAAGAGAGTACGTTTTAGGAGATGATGTGCGCCATATTGACTGGAATGTTACTGCACGCACTAACAAATTACACGTAAAAGAGTTCGTTGAAGAGCGTGACTTGCGTGTATACGTGATGTTTGATTATTCTGCAAGTAATGAATTTGGATTCATGAAAAGTAAAAAATCAATAGGTCATGAAGTTGCAGCATCAATTATTTTTTCAGCAATGAAAAATAATGATAATGTTGGACTAGGAATATTTACTGACAAACTTGAACACTTTGTTCCCGCAAGAAAAGGAAGAAAACACAGCTTATCTTTACTTCGAACATTGTTAGCATACAAACCAAAAAGTGCAAAAACTGATATCGAATCTTCACTTTTACAGTTACATCACATTTTAGGCCAACATAGTGTAGTGTTCATAATATCTGATTACATATCTCCAAACTTTTTACGTCCATTAAAATTTCTCAAAAATCGTCATGATGTAATTCTGGTAAATCTTTCTGACATACGTGAATCTGAACTCCCTGATATTGGGTATACTATGTTAGAAGATATTGAATCTGGAGAACAATTAATGGTTAACACTTCTGATGAGTCATTTAGAAATGCATTTACAAAAAACTCCCTTGAAAACCATGAAAAAATCAAAAATGACATTACAAAATTAAAAGTAGAGATGGTGAATGTTTCAGAACAAGTTCCTTTTGACACTGCACTAAGACAATTCTTCAACCAACGTACGAGGCGCTAAATCATGGAATATGAATTTGGATATTGGTATGTTTTACTTGCACTTTTTGTATTGCCTGGATTTTATTTCTTGTATAGATTTTATACCAAAACAAAAAAATCTAATTCATTAAAGTTCAGCAATCTAGAACTTGTAAAAAAATCCGCTTCATCACAATCTCAATTAAGAAAACATCTTCCATTCATTTTGATATTGGTAGCTGTAAGTTTGATAATTATTGGACTTGCAGACCCCAGAATTCCTCTTGAAAACATCAAAGAAGGCGTAAATGTGGTCCTAGTTCTTGATGGATCTGGAAGTATGGCTGCGACAGATTATCCGCCAACAAGACTGGAATCTGCAAAAGATGCTGCTGAAATATTGATAGAAAATCTTGAACCAAATGATCATACTGGCATTATTTTGTTTGAATCTGGCGCCACAACCGTCTCATATCTTACTCCCTTCAAAGACAAAACAATTGATGATTTGAATGCAATAAAACAAAGAGATGGCGCAACCGCAATTGGAGACGGTCTTGTATTAGGCGTGGATATGGCAAATTCCATTCCTAACAAGAAAAAGGTTGTAATTTTGTTAAGTGATGGTGATCATAACGCAGGTGTTGTAACACCAAATGAGGCGGTTCAGTATGCAATTCAGAAAAAAATTCAAATTCATACAATTGGTATGGGCTCTGAAGAACCAGTACTTTTAGGAACTAACATTTATGGAAATCCCTTGTATGCAGAATTAAACGAAAAGGAATTAATCGCTATAGCAACTGCAGCAAATGGAAAATATTACAAATCAGTTGACAACAATAGTCTGAATGAAATTTTTGAACAAATAACTGACGATATTGACAGAGAACTTGAACAAGTAAGTATCAAAGATTGGTTCTTTATTGCAGCTGTAGTCGTATTAGCTGCCAATCTTTACATTGTATACGGCAAATATAGAATAGTGATCTAACTGAAAACGATTTTCTTTATTTTCTTATTCCTAGGGGTAATTCCATTATTTGGAATATCTGCATTTGGAGGTGGAGGGTTTGGGGCTCCTCAACCCTCGCAGATACTATCCATCAATTCAGGTTTTATCATTCAAGAGATGGATGAAAATGGAAATACAGTTTTCATGCAACATATCCTGGCAAATGATTATGGAATTCCTATGGATATCACAGTATCCAGTTACCAAAGTGCAGATTTTCAAAAAATTGATCAAGTATGTGAGCCACAAAAATTATTCACAAATCATATTCTTGTCATTCCATACCAACCTGTTCCACTTTCAGAATTAGGAAGATATGTAATGCTTCCTGCATTGGCAGAGTTTCAACACCCTGATACTTCTGAAGAATTAGAAATCTATCTGAAAAAGTATAATCTCTTACTTGATGATGGAGTAAATGCTGGTTTTACACAATCAGTTGATTTCTCATGTGATGATGTTTACGTTACAATGAATCCTAGATATGAACACGCATTTGATGATTCACTTGGAATGCAGAGTCAATCCGACTCATCTTCTCAACAATCTGGTGGTCAACAAGGCGGACAACAAGGAGGCCAGCAAGGAGGACAACAAGGAACCCAGCAGGGAGCCCAACAGAATGGACAACAGGGAGGCCCGCAATCAGGCACAAATTTGACTCCACAAGAGCAAGAACTTTTGCAACAAGCCGATGAATTACTTCGAGAATACCAAATGGCAGCTGAATTGCAAAACGCTCCTCTAAATCCCGCTGAGCGTCCTTATTTGGTAGAGCAAAATACTGAACAGTTTAGAGATGAAATTATAGAGCAAATGCAGCTTCAAGAACAATTAATGCAGCAACTGCAACAAAATCCTGAATTTCAAAACTTTGATGAACAATTATCTAATGAAGGTTTGATACAACAACCATCTTCTCTTGATGTATCTGATGATGAAACATCATTATCTGTTCCATATGAAAACGAAGAACTGTCTGCAACAATATCTGCTAACTTTCAAAATGGTCAAATAACAAACGTATCTCTTGAACGTCCATCTGGAGAAATGGAAACTACACTATTATGGATAATTCCTCTAGTTATCGGAATCATTGCAGCTGCAATACTGATATCTAAAAGATTTACAACAAAGGAAAGAATTGTACAAACTCCAATTATAGTGAAAAATGATAGTTACACTATAAGCTATGTTGATTTGACACACGAAATGTTACGTGAAGCACAGCACTTGTATGATGAGGATCTTTTCAAAGATGCACACGAAAAACTATCGCAAGCAATAAGATTCTATTACTCAAATCGCTTTTCTACAGGAACAGAACTTACAAACATGGATGCATTACAATTACTAAGAAAAGAAAACATTCCTGAATTTGATTCCATATTGGATTCTCTTGGAATGTGTGAAATGATTGAATTTGCAAAAAATCCTACAGAAAGGAAAAAATTCATTTCCGCAATAGAAAATTTTTCACAAATAATTAAATAATTTCAAAACCTGTGATTAGATTTCTTTTATGAGCGTCTTGATGTTTGCCACATTTTCAGGTGTAAGTTCGATTTCTTTGTGTTCTGCTTTTACATGTTCTTCAATTTTCACCATCAATTCATCTTCTGTTGGTGCGTTAGCAGACCATCCGCAATCTTTTCCTGCATCATGACAGCTGATACTTTTTGCCATGTTTGCTGATTCTTATTAAGAAACATAAAAATTTTAATCCAAAGTTATTAACTTTTTACACATTTATTAATAATATTCTATGATCATAGAACATGACGACAATGATTCAAGTAAATCTTGAAACTGAAAATGTTGACAACGTCGACGCATGGGTAAATGAAATTGCCAATGTCTATGCAGATATGGAAATATCTGACGTAAACATATCTGGAAATAAAATTTCATTTAAAGCTGGTCTTTCTGGAATGGATGATACCACATCTGATGATATCAAACTAAAGATTGACGAGTATGCTACCATGTCTGATACACAACTCAAAAACATTTCATTCGGATAACCCAAAATTTTCATTTTTTTTATTTGATATAGTGAATTTGTATTTTTAATGAAATCTAAAGAAACAGATTGAATAATTTATCTGAATGTGCAAGCAGTAACGTAAATGCAACAACTGCGATGATCTGCTTTCCTACCATTTTAATTGCAAACATCCATGACATTTCACGAATAACTGTTAAGAATGTCACAATGCATGGAAGTAATGTTCCTGCTAGGTAAACTCCTGTCAAAATTTGTATTGCTGAAAGAGAGCTTACTAAGTTAGGTTCAGCAAGAAGTAATAATCCATCTTTTCTAATAGATCCAAATATTATTGCAAGTGATGCATCCTCTGGGAGATTGAAAAATTTCATTAGGAAACCAATCTCGACTGCAAAATAATCAATAATGCCTGTCCAGCTTATAATGGATGCAACAAATGTAATTCCCAAAAAGATTGGCAATGCCATCTTAAAGAACTGACTAATGTTTGACTTTGATTCTCTCCAAATTGCACTGGCTCTAGGTTTTTCGAAGAATACTTGTCCCTCGATTACTGGCATGTTTAACTTGATGCGATTTTTCTTTCTGCTAACTATTCTGGTGTAAAGAATAGTTGTTGCTGTCAAAAAAAGCAAAAATGGAATTACCAGCCAAGGCATGCCAGATGCTGAAAAAACAGCAATTGATGCACTAAATTGGTATGAACATGCAGAACCAAAACTTATTGCAGAAACGGTTGTTCCTCTTGTGCAACTTGAACAGGATCTACTGCTAATTACCGCAGGAACGTTACATCCAAATCCCATTACTATTCGAGTTACATCTCTTCCACTTACTCCGATTTTCTTTACTAGTGGATGAATCGCTAATGATGTTCTATCCAATAATCCAGTTGATTTGTAAATGCCAAGTACTAATGCGTATATTACGACTACCGGAGTTGCCCAAACAAAAAGAAATGGACCCATGGATAAGAATCCATAATCTCCAACAACAATGTCCATTAATGGCGATGGTAACGTGCTAAGACTTTCTATCGGTCCTTTCAAAAGTTCTGATATTATTGGATGAATTAACTCTCCAAAATAATTGGCTCCAATAACCGATAATATGGCCGGAGCAAGCAATAACACTAGCCCAATTAAGACTCCTGCGTGTTCTTTCTCAAGAATTGTTGATTTTGGCTTGATTGAGATTCCCGTATGAACTGTTTTGTTTGAGAATGCTCGTGGATTATTCAATGTCTCAAAAATTCTACTTTTTTGAGACTCGGTAATTCTTCGTGCATCTACTGCTGTAATGGGAATCTTAAGATCCTGTTGTAATTTTTCAAGCATGTCATCATTATTTGCATTAAATCTGTCCCAATTTGTTACTATTATCATTCCTTTCTTGTTTTTGATCAATGGGAGAAAATATTCAATATCGTCATCTATGTTTGCGGCACTAACAACAAGCAATATGGAATCGTTTCCATGTATAGATGAAATTGCAATCTTTGTTGTTTCACTGTCGGAATCAAAAACAATTCCAGGTGTATCAATAAAAGAAAATTTATCGTTGTTGTAAGATTCCTTTGAAACAGTTGAACCTTTAAAATTACTACTCTCTGCATACTTTCCAGTAAGTGATGAGATTAATTGTGATTTCCCAACCCCTTCTTTACCGATTACAATAATTTTTGGAGTTGAAGAATTTTTTAGCATGGTAAACCCTCCCATCCACACGATGGACAGAAACTTACTTCTTCTTTCCATGAATCTCCACATGCGCCACAAACTTTCTTTGTTCCTTGAGACTCTTGTGTAAGATTACTTTCTAATGGTTCTAATGCTCCTGCATTATAGTCTTGTTCTGGTGGTTCAAAAGTCTGTAAAATTTTTGGAAATTTTTGAGATATCTCAGACCATTTTTTATCTAAACGAATAGGAGATGGCAAATACTGACTCTTTAATGATTTATCACGGTATGCTTGTCCACATGTTTCTAAAACCCATCCTTCGTATCTTTCTAACCACTTCATAGATTTAAGAAGTAGTTTTAACATCAAACGTTTTTCATCATCTGTTTTTGGTATTGTACACTGTGGAATCTGATCAGGGTCCCATATCTGAGATGGAAGTGAATTAACATAAAGTAATTTTGGTATAAATTCATGACGCCACAAAAACACTGCATCATTTTTTGTAGCAAATAGCATTCCAAAACCCCAAAGAATTATTTTATCATCTTGTTCAGTTAGTGAGTATTGGCTAGTTCCTGGTGCGTTGTTTGGTGGTTTCTGTTTGGTAAAGCCATATTCTAGTAAAAGATTTCTCTCGTACAGTATGTCTTTGCCAAAGGCGTAGATTTGTTTTGTAAAAAATCTCTGCCAATCCTTTTGAATATATTTTGGAACATATTCTGAATAACTCTGGCTATTTTCTTCTTCTGCAGAATCTTGTTTAGGTGCTTTTAGTTTTTCAACAAATTTGCCTGTTATGCTATAAGGTCGGGGTTTCATATTTCGTAATCTATAGATCTTTTGAGGAATTTTTGTATATTAAGATTCTTACCCATTATTAATAATAATTAGCATAAAAATGTAAAAACTTTAATATTCTTAGGCGTGAAGTATGATGTGTTAGAAGCAGTTGTTGTAGGAGCAGGACCATCGGGAATTGGTGTATCCATTATACTCCAAAAGATGGGAGTCAAGTTTACAGTTTTAGACCGTAATAATGTAGGAAGTTCTTTTCTTAAATGGCCAAAGCAGATGAAATTGCTAACTCCTTCGTTTTTCAGCAACACATTCAAAATGATAGACCTTAATGCAATCACCTACGATACTTCTCCTGCATTGACATTGCAGACAGAACATCCAAGTGGACAAGAGTATGCTGCATATCTGAAAAAACTTGCAGATCATTTCAAACTGCCAATTCAGGGTAACACCAATGTAGATTCAGTAACAAAAAATGGAGATGTATTTACCATAAAAACCAACAAAGGAGAAATAAAAACTAAATATGTAGTCTGGGCTGCAGGCGAATTTCAATATCCAAAAATCCATTCATTTCCAGGTTCCAAACATTGTACACACAACAGTTTGATTTCTAATTGGGAAAATGTTGAAGGTGAGGAATTTTTCGTTGTTGGTGGTTATGAAAGCGGTATGGATACTGCAATTAATTTAGCAGCAAGAAAAAAACGTGTCCTAATAATTGACAAAGATAACTTGTTGGACAGTGAAGACATAGATCCTAGTAGAACAATATCTCCATATACAAAAGATAGATTGAGAAAAGTCAACACTGACGACCTAATAGAGTTTCATACTGGAAAAGTGATTAGAGTAGAAAAAGAAAATGATGAATATGTAATTTTTACAGAAAAAAAGAAACTTCGTTCAAAAACAAAACCAATTCTTGCTACCGGTTTCAAAGGAAGTCTTTCATTAATTAAAGGACTGTTTGACTGGGAGGATGGAAAAGCACAATTAAACTCCTATGATGAATCTACAAAAACACCTGGACTCTACGTAACAGGTCCAATGCTACAATCTCATAATATGATTTTCTGTTTCATTTACAAATTCCAACAGAGATTTGCAGTTGTTGCAAATAATATCGGCATAAAATTAAGCAAAGATGTTACTGTGATTGAACAGTACAAAAAAGAAGGAATGTATCTTGACAATCTAGAAGATGCCAAAGACGAATGTGCATGCTAAAAAAATGAAAAGTTTAGAAGAAAATCTGCAAGAGTGTATAAACGAGGTTGTCTGGGCCGAAAACAAGGAAGATACTATCTATTGGTTAGGCAGAATACACGCATTCATGAAAATGGCCGATGAGCACGATTATGAATTATCTCTTTCAGTAAAGCTTGAAAAATGTGCTATTGAAGAAAAGTAATTTTTCAGGATTTTGCTTCTCTTTCTCTTTGAGCTTTGAATTTTCCACGAAATGCAAATGCTGCAATTATAGTTCCTACAAATGGGGCTGTCCAATAAAGCCACAAATTTTCTACTACTCCTGATAATAATGCTGGGGCAAGTGCCCGGGCTGGATTCATTGATGCACCTGAAATAAATGCCAAAAACAAAATATCTAATCCTACAATTCCTCCAATGGCTACGCCGCTAAATCCTCTCAAGCCTTTTGTGTACACAACATAAAAGATGACTCCCATGAGCATTGCAGATGCCAAAACTTCTACTGGAAATATCAAAAGCATAGAAAAATCAAAGTTTGGTGCATTTGCACCCAAATCTGCCTTGTCTCCAATTATTGTTAAAACAAACAATGACCCTAGTATGGCGCCAATTATCTCTGCTGCAAAATAATACAAAATTTGAATTTTTGATATATGTCCTGTGATATAATACCCGATTGTAACTGCTGGATTGAAATGTGCAAGTGATACTTTTCCAAATGAATAAACTCCAATTAGTAGTGCTACAAATGGTGCCACCGCTGCAAATGGAATTCCCAGTTCTCCGTTAAACATCTCTGCATCTAAAACAATTGAACCTGTGGCAAAAATTACAAGAATGAATGTTCCAATTAATTCAACTGTAAAAATTTGTAAATTTGAATATGTCATTATTTTTCATCATCTATTGATTTGATCAAATTCAAAACTTCAGATTTAATTTGATCGCGAATCTCTCTTACCTGTTCTATTGTTTTTTCTTTAGGATCTGGTATATTCCAGTCAATTACATCTTTTACAAAAAGTGCTGGACATGATTCTTTATCCATACATCCCATGTTAACGGTCTTAAAAGAATTAGAAATCATTGAATTAGATATTGTCTTTGGAGATTGCTTTGCCATATCAATTCCAATTTCTTTCATAACTTGTACCACAATTGGATTTAGATTTCCAGATGGAACAGTACCTGCACTATTTACATTGAACTTACCTTCTGTAAATTTTCTAAAAAATGCTTCAGCCATTTGGCTTCTACCGGCATTTTCTACGCACACAAATAGAATATCCCTAGTCATAATTCTTATATAAATATGGGTTGATATAAACATTGATTGATATGAATGGTCCTGCACTTTTGAAGTGTATTTGTGATGAAACTAGATTTGAAATTTTAGAATTATTACAAAAAGACGATGAATTATGTGTCAATGATTTTGTTGAGGAATTAAAAAAAGATCAACCACTTGTTTCACATCATCTCAAGACTCTAAAACAATGTGGAATTGTAAAATCCCGAAATGAAGGAAAAAAGACAATGTATTCGATTTCTAATCCTCAACTATCTACTTTGATATCAGCTGTAACTAAAACAAGTAATAAAATACCAACTCTATGTACTGATGAAAACTCTTCCTAGAATTTTTCTGTTCTAACTACGCCTACATCGCTGACATACAGAATTATGGCAAAATCTGGAAATAATGTTCTAGAGATATCTTCTACCACTCCTGATAATTTCTCTTCTCTCATAACTACCTCCACTTTGACGTTTTTTTCATTTTTGAACCCTTGACCACGCAAGCCTTTTGCACCATTTCCTTCAACCTCGTATGTAGTATATCCTGTAATGTCATGATTCTTCAAAATTTCAATGACATTTTTCTGGGCCAAAATTTCGCATGTGATTGTGAGTAATTTCACATCATAGAGTTTCATATGAACACCTTTGCTACATAATTGAATAAGTCTATTGCTTCTTCACCATGAACCCATGTTGATATTGTAAACATGATTGGAAGTAATACAATAATGTTGTATGGGAATGTAATTCCTAATGCAGATGTAATGTACAAACTTGGGTTCGCTTGTGGAATGGCATGACGTAGTACTGCAGGTGCTGCGATAAATGATGCACTAGCTAAAAGCAATCCAAACATGACTGCTCCACCTAAACTTAATCCTAGTGCTGTTGAAACTAGCACTCCAATTATTCCATTTATGGTTGGTATTATTATAGAAAATGATGTCAGGAAGATTCCTACCTTTTTGATATCTTCCAATCTTTGTCCTGCAATTATTCCCATTTCAATCATGAAAATTACAATTGCACCTGTGAATAGTTCATCAAAGACTATGCTAATTGGCTCAAAGCCTTCTTTTCCTATGATGTATCCAATTACAATACTTCCTAGCAGAATAACTATTGCCTTTCCTGTAATTGATTCTTTTAACACCTGAGAAAGTTTTGTTTTTGTCTGCTTCATTCCAATATCTAATTCCTCATCATCTGAAATGGACTGTTTTTTTGTACGAATTTGTTTTGAGACTGCCATGTTTGTAAGAAATATTGCCAAGATGAATGCAACCGGCTCTAAAACTGCAAGAATTGCAGCAAGATATCCTTCTGAAGTGACCCCTTGATTTTTGAGAAATGATAATCCTACCGAGAATGTTACAGCTCCTACTGCGCCATAAGTTGATGCTAATGCATATGAATCAAAGATGTTGAATTTTCCTAGTCTTCTTAGAATCTGATAATGATTTAATGTAAATAACAATGAAAGACCTATTGCAACTAGCATTGGGACTAACATTTCTTCAAAGCCCGTCTTTCTCATCTCTATTCCGCCATGAAGTCCAATAGCGGCTAGAAGATATATCGGCAAAAACTCTGAAATTGCCTCTGGCATCTTCAAGTCAGATTTTATTCGTGCTGCAATAATTCCAAACAGGAAGAAAAGGACTATTGGAGTTAACAGATTCGATTGGATTAGTTGTAAAATATCCATTACTTATGTTTGAAAAAATTTTCAGCTGAAATAAAAATCAACCACTAGGTTCTATCTTATGTTTTCCTGTGACAATATAGTTTACTGCATCGCTCATGAAAACAGCGTGGTCTGCAATTCTTTCCAAATATCTCAAAATCAATGTCTCCATTAATGCACATTTTGTGTTATCTGAGTTAACTAATTGAGGAATTCTTTCACGATAAATTTTATCAACTTTTTCCTCTCTTGTTTCAATCTCGATTGCTTTTCTAATATCTAGTTCCTTAAACGAAACTACTGCATCACGAATCATCTTTTTTACTCTAGTTGATGTTTCGGTTAATCCTTCATTGACACATTCTGTTACTCCACCATAGGTTTCTCTAACAAGTGACATATCGTATGCATACCTTCCAAATCTTGAATATGCGTAAGCAATTTCTGTTGATGATCTAATAAATCGAAAGTCTTCTGCAATTGGTTGATATTTTAACATGATATCAAAAATCTGGTCTTCTACACTGTAGTAATTTTTTCGAATTTTTTCTGATAAATCATGAACTTGTGGCGCTGTTTGTCTATCTTCTAGGTATGAATCTACGGCTAAGGAAAAACATGTAATTGCATCTTGACCCATCTCATAAATAGTATTAGACAATTTTTCAATTGCAGGATCAATAAGTCGTGCCAACTATCCAAATCTCCCTTGTACGTAATTTGCAGTCAGTTCCTTTTCTGGATTCTTGAAAATCTTTTCAGTTTTGTCATATTCGACCAAATCTCCCAAATACATGAAGCCTGTTCTATCTGAAACCCTAAGTGCTTGTTGCATGTTATGTGTTACAATAATTATTGTATAATGTTTCTTTAATTCGATAATTGTTTGTTCAATTTTCTGTGTAGCAATTGGGTCTAGTGCAGATGCTGGCTCATCCATAAGTAATACCTCTGGTTGTATAGCAAGCGCTCTTGCAATACACAGTCTTTGCTGTTGTCCTCCTGATAATGCAACTGCAGGTTTTTTCAATTCATCTTTCACCTCGTCCCATAGATATGCCATCTTTAATGAATCTTCTATAATCTCGTTTAGGATGCTCTTGTCTTTTACACCGTTGAGCTTCAATCCTGCTGCAACATTGTCCCAAATTGACATTGTTGGAAATGGATTTGGTTTCTGGAACACCATTCCAATTTTTCTTCTTTGTAAAATTGGATTGATGTAGGAATCGTACACATTTTCTCCATCAATGATGATTTTGCCTGTAACTTCTGCACCTTTTGTTAAATCATGCATTCTGTTAATGGTTCGTAGAAGTGTGGTCTTTCCACATCCTGATGGGCCGATTAATGCAGTAACTGCCTTGTCTGGAATTTTCATGTTAATGTCTTTGATTGCTGTTTTTCCACTGTATGATACAGCCAAATTTTCAATCAAAACTTTGTATTCCTTGTTACTTGCTATGTCATTTGTCATCTTTTTTCCTGGTTCGTTTCTTTTTGTTGGTGGCTGTTCGTCTTTTTTCATTGCGTTTAAGACATCCAAGGCATTAATTTCCATTATTTTTTACCTCCTGTTATGCGCATAAACATTCCAAGCGATCCTGAACCACCTTTTCTGTGAAGAACAATGTATCTGACACCCATATTCAATACAAGAAGTATTGTTATTAGTACTAATGCAGCTCCCCATCCAAACATCACTGCATCATCGTATGGTAAAAGTGACAATCTCCAAATTGTTAATGGAAGTGCATCCATTGCAGTTTCTGTACCTCTAAACCATCCCTTACTTCCTAAAATTGTCATGATTAGTGGTGCAGTTTCTCCAGCAATTCTTGCAACTGACAGCATAACTCCTGTAACTATCCCACCTTTTGCTGCTGTAAGTAAAATTTTTACAGTGACAACTGCTTTTGGAATTCCTAACGCATGTCCTGCTTCTCTGTATGTATCTGGAATTAATTTTAATGCCTCTTCTGTAGTTCTTGCAATTATTGGGAACATAATTAGTGAAAGTGCAACTGCTCCTGCCCATAAATTGAATTTTCCTAAGACTAGGACAATAAACAAGAATGCAAAAATTCCAAAGACGATTGATGGGAACTGCATCATGACATCATTGAAAAATCTAATCATTTTTCCAACTCTTGAATTTGCATATTCTGCAACATAAATTCCAGATAATACTCC
Organism: uncultured marine group I thaumarchaeote; assembly: GCA_902552015.1. GTDB lineage: Archaea > Thermoproteota > Nitrososphaeria > Nitrososphaerales > Nitrosopumilaceae > Nitrosopelagicus. The sequence goes on from CACDFH010000001.1 coordinate 50,507, forward strand.
AATTGGAATTCCTATAGTAGATGTCATTCCAATCATTATGAAAGTACCTTGAATTGAGTTTGCAATACCTCCTTCGCCAGAACCTGCAGCACCTGGCAATGCCGTAAGAAACTCAAATGAAATTATCTCTACTCCCATTCTTACAACATCCGCTAAGATGCTTCCAAGTGGAATAATTGCAATTGCAACACATGCTATGACAATTATCTTGATAACCTTGTCTGTAACCATTCTTTTTCCTAGATTATCTTGGAAATAATTTCTAAATTCTAATCTGCGTTCTGAACTACTCAAAATCCTTTGATACCTCCTTCGTGTGCATTTGTTACTCTACGAATAATCAGATGCGCGCATACATTGATTCCTAGTGATACAAACAAGAGAATTAATCCTAATCCAATGAGTGCAGGAAAGTACAATGAAACTGGTGATGCTTCATTGAATTCGTTTGCAATAATACTTGCAAGTGAATTTCCCTGTTGGAAAAATCCAAACGGAAATGCCTTTGGTCCAACTGCATTTCCAATTAACATTGTAACAGCCATAGTTTCTCCAACTGCTCTACCTAATCCTAGAATTGATGCGCCAATCAAACCTGATTTTGCATATGGCAATACTGACATTCTAAATACTTCCCATTTTGTGGCACCTAGCATGTATGCTGCTTCTCTTTGAATTGCAGGAACTGCCAGTAAAATTTCACGTGATACTGCAGAAATTGTAGGAATAATCATTATTGCTAAAACAACACTTGCAGTTAGAATGTCCAGTCCAAATGGTGCATCTCTGAACAAAAAGATATGTTCACCTAGCGCTTCATGTGTGGGACTTTCAAACCAATCCTTGAAAACTATTCTGAATGTAAACAAACCCCATAATCCATAGATGATACTTGGAACTGCGGCTAACAATTCTACTACAAAAGAAATTGGCTCTCGAATTCTTGTAGGTGCAATTTCTGAAAGAAACATTGCAATTCCAATACTGAGAGGCACTGCAATGCATAATGCAATTAATGATGTCACTAACGTTCCTGCTATGTATGGTAATGCGCCAAAGGATTCACGGCCTTCTACAGGATTCCATCTATCTCCTGTTACAAATGCCAATCCTTCTTTTTCCCAGATTAACCAAGAATCTGATAACAATTGACCAAAAATTAATACAATGATTAGTAAAACAAACGCACCTGCACAAGTAGCTGCAATTTTGAAGATGCTATCCCAATGAAAATTTCTTTTCTTTGCTAATAGATCTCTTGACAATGCTTACACATTTTTTTCATTTCTGAAGTTATTACCTTGGATCTACGTTGTCTATATAGTACCATATACCATCTATTGATCATCAGTATATGCAAAATTTATTACAATAAGTTATGACTAAGCGGATCGTGGCAATCACTACGTCTTTACTAATGACGATTCTCTTGATACCCGCATCTGCATTTGCATCATCACCTGTTGAGCCAGATCCAGGTGTAGATGTGCAAATTGATGCAGCCGGTGCATCTTTTCCATTTCCATTAATTGATCTATGGAGAGTTGAATATGGAAAATTATATCCAAATGTTCAACTGAATTATCAATCAATAGGTAGTGGTGGCGGTGTCAAAAATCACATATCTGAAACTATAGTATTTGCTGCATCTGACGCTCCACTAAAACCAACAGAGAGTGAAGCTGCACCAAACACACTACACATACCTGAAGCAATCGGTGCAGTAACTATTGCATATAATTTGCCTGGCATGTCCGAATCAGGACTAAAACTTACCGGCGAGGTTATTGCAGATATCTTCTTAGGAAAAATTACAAAATTCAATGATCCTGCAATTCAGAATTTGAATCCAGAAGTTTCATTACCTGATGAGGATATTGTAGTTGCACATCGTTCTGATGGTGCTGGCACAACCTTCGTCTTTGTCTCATACTTGGCAAAAGTTAGTCAGGAATGGGATGAAAAAGTGGGTGTAGGGAAAAGTGTAGAATGGCCAGCAGGTATTGGTGGAAAAGGCAACGAAGGCGTTGCAAATGTTGTAAAGACTACGCCATATTCAATTGGATATATTGAACTTGCATATGCATTCCAAAATAATATTCCTTATGCTGCAGTAGAAAATGCTGATGGAACCAACTTTGTTCTACCATCAATGCAAAGCATTGCTGCTGCTTCAGCAGGCGCTGCACCAGCTCTTCCACAGGCACATGAAAGTTGGTATGGAATAAGCATAATCAATGCACCTGGAGATGACTCGTATCCTATATCGACATTTACTTACTTGCTAGTATATGAGAATCTGAATAATGTAACAAATGATCCTGATACTGCACAAGCCCTCGTGCACATGATTTACTGGATGATAACTGATGGTCAAAAATTCAATGAAAGTTTACACTATGTTCCAATTGCACCTGAAGTACAAAAAATAGGAATTGATGGTCTAAAAAGAGTTCAATTCAATGGAGAATCTGCATGGATTGAATCTGATATTCCTACAGCTGTTACTGAACAAGCAAGTACTCCATCATACGCACAACCAACTGCTACTCCACAACCAACTGCTACTCCACAACCAACTGCTACTCCACAACCAACTGCTACTCCACAACCAACTCAATCCATTAGTTCAGAAATGGAATTGTTATCTTTCTACATAACTGCATTAATTGCTTTGATAGCTATCGCAGTAATTCTAGTTATAATTCTGATAATAGTTAACATGTCATTAGTTGCATCAATCAAGAAACAAATCAAAAATTAATTTTAATTCTAAACTACACAAATCTTGAAAAATGTAATGTATCATTTAATTTTGAAGTGTAATAAAATAATTATAAAAAATATATGTTCTAAATTGACTATATATTTACAATATATTATCTATTGATCATTGGTATATCTAAATACACTTACGTAAAGTAATGACGAAACGAACGACTTCAATTATAACACTTCTAACAATGGCGCTTCTATTAGTTCCTGGCGCAGCACTGCTACCACAAGCTGATGCTATGGGTCATGAAAACACATGTCCTGCAGTTCCAAATCCTAATGCTGATCTTCAGCTAGATGGTGCAGGTGCATCGTTCTCTTTCCCACTAATTGATTTGTGGAGAGTTGAATATGGAAAAGAATTTCCAAATGTTCAGCTAAACTATCAATCAATAGGTAGTGGCGGTGGTGTAAAGAATCATATCGCAAAGACAATTGTCTTTGCAGGTTCTGATGCACCTCTAAAACCAGCAGAACGTGAAGCTGCACCAAACACACTACACATTCCTGAAGCAATCGGTGGTGTAACCGTAGCATACAATATTCCAGAAGTTCCTGAATCAGGACTAAAACTAACTGGTACTGTTATTGCTGATATCTTCTTAGGGAAAATCACAAAATTCAATGATCCTGCTATTCAGGATTTGAATCCAGAGATTTCATTACCTGATAAAGATATTGTAGTTGCACACCGCTCTGATGGATCTGGCACCACATTCGTGTTCACATCTTACTTAAACCAAGTAAGTGCAGAATGGGATGAAAAAGTTGGTGCAGGTAAAAGTGTAGAATGGCCAGCAGGTATTGGTGGAAAAGGTAACGAAGGTGTTGCTAATGTTGTAAAGACTACTCCATATTCAATTGGTTATATCGAGCTAGCATATGCATTCCAAAATAATATCAAATATGCATATGTTGAAAATGCTGATGGAACCGCTTTTGTTGAGCCATCTATGTCAAGCTTCTCTGATGCTTCTGCAGGTGCAGCTCCAATTTTACCAAAGGCAGATGAAAGTTGGTATGGTGTGAGCTTACTAAATGCACCCGGTGATAATTCCTATCCAATTGCAACCTTTACGTACATACTTGTTTATGATGAATTAAACCAAGTAACAAACGATAAAGATACTGCACAAGCAATTGTTCATGCGATATGCTGGATGGTAACCGATGGTCAACAATACAACAAAGAATTGTTGTATGTGCCAATATCTCCGGAGGTTGTTGATCTTGCTATGACTGGATTAAAGAAAATCACATTCAATGGTGAAAATGTATTCAATATGGGTCAAAATACTGCTCCAGAATTTGAAGTAGTAATACCTGACATGGGCGCATCTCCAGCTGGACCAAAATCTGGAGTTGAACTTCAGATTGACGGTGCAGGTGCATCATTTCCATTTCCCCTAATTGATTTGTGGAGAGTTGAATATGGCAAAGAATATCCAAATGTTCAGCTAAACTATCAATCAATAGGTAGTGGCGGTGGTGTAAAGAATCATATCGCAAAGACAATTGTCTTTGGCGCATCTGATGCACCTCTAAAACCAGCAGAACGTGATGCCGCACCAAACACACTACACATTCCTGAAGCAATCGGAGCAGTAACTATCGCATTTAATATTCCAGAATTTGTTGATGATGAGGGACGTCCAGTCTCTACATTACAATTGTCTGGCGATACTATTGCTGATATCTTCTTGGGCAAGATTACACAATGGGACGATCAAGCAATAATTGACGATAACCCAACACTGTACAAAAAATTACCAAAATTATCCCAAAAAGATATTATAGTTGCACACCGCTCTGATGGATCTGGCACCACATTCGTGTTCACATCTTACTTAAACCAAGTAAGTGCAGAATGGGATGAAAAAGTTGGTGCAGGTAAAAGTGTAGAATGGCCAGCAGGTATTGGTGGAAAAGGTAACGAAGGTGTTGCTAATGTTGTAAAGACTACTCCATATTCAATTGGATATATTGAACTTGCATATGCATTCCAAAATAATATTCCTTATGCACATGTAATGAATGCAGATGGTACCAGCTATGTTAAACCATCAATGAAGACAATTGCAGCCGCATCAGCCGGTGCAGCTCCAACTCTTCCAGCAGCTCATGAAAGTTGGTATGGTGTAAGCTTACTAAATGCACCAGGTTATGACTCGTATCCAATTGCAACATTCACATACTTGTTGCTTTATGAAAATTTGAACGAAGTAACTGATGATCCTGCAACTGCACAAGCTTTGATGCATATGATTCACTGGATCATTACAAAAGGTCAAAACTACAATGATGACCTACTATACGTTCCAATTGCTCCTGAAGTAATGAAGATAGGAATAGACGGACTAAAGAGAGTTCAATTTGACGGTGAACCAGCATGGACTGCTTCTGGAATTGGAAGTGGACCTGCTCCGGCAGCAGCTGCACAAACAGCATCATCAGAATCATCTGAGGGTGGTGGTTGTCTAATTGCAACTGCAGCATTTGGTTCTGAAATGGCTCCACAGGTTCAGTTCTTGAGAGAGATTCGAGATGGTAAGGTCATGGCAACACAATCCGGCACTGCCTTTATGACAGGATTCAACCAATTCTATTACTCCTTCTCACCAGCAGTAGCTGATTATGAAAGAGAGAATCCAGTCTTCAAAGAGACAGTAAAGGTCGCATTGACTCCTATGCTATCATCATTGGCATTGCTAAACTTTGTTAATGTTGACACCGAAGAACAAATGTTAGGATGGGGCATCTCGTTGATACTACTCAACATCGGAATGTACTTTGTTGCACCAGCTGTTATAATTGCAAAAATCAAAAAACGATTGAGGAAATAACCTCATGACTCCCTTTCTTTCTTATTTTCAATTTTCAAAAAATGTTTTTACAAATGATTATCATTTGCTAAGCAACATAACACTATGTAGCATATTCTATAACTCTGTTATCGTAACATGGAACTATGTTGCCCCCTTATATCCTCTGTATTTCGGAGAAAAGTTATGATGTCTACAAAGACTAAAAACATTGAACGTAGAAATATTCAGATTAGCGGAGGCTCTACCTATGTAATTTCACTTCCAAAAAAATGGATTGAAAAACTAAATCTAAAAAACGGAGATTCCATGCAAATTGTAAACAACGCAAACAATTCTATCACACTTTCTGCTGATTCTATTCAAGAAGAATCAACAACCTATCCTGAAATTAAAATTAAAAAAACAGACTCTGTAGAGTCAATAAAGCGAAAAATCATCTCATTATACATTTCTGGGCACAGTTTCATGGTGTTAAACTCCCCAAGAGCAAAAATTGAAACTGATGTACGCTCTATGGTTATGAAATTAATCCGAACTAAATTTGTAGGAACGGAAATCATAGAATCTGATTCAGAATCAATAACAATCAAGGTGCTTTCTACAATACCTGAGATGAAACTAGAGTTGGCATTCAACAGAATGTTCAAATCAACATCCAACATGTTCTCTGAGACAATACATGCAATTGAAAAAGGTGATTCTGAGTATGCCCAAGAAATAGTTCACATGGACGATGAGATTAACCGCTTTTCGTATTATCTTACCAGAAATCTGGTTATGGCCTTAGATGATGCCAACATCTTATCTGCATTAGGATTAGAAAAAACATCTCAAGCAATTGGTTACAAACGAATTATCACATGCGTTGAAAGAATTGCAGACCACATTTCTACAATTGCAAAAGTAGTTGTTGACATGAATAAAAACATCTCAAAAACCCCAAAAGACATCATCAATACATATCAAAAAACAATCGAACTTTTCGATAAAACTATGGCTCTCATTTCTGAGAGAAACTACTCACAGGCAGAAAAACATGCTGAAGAAATAGAGGCACTCATTGATGAAACAAACGCCTTGGTCAAATCAACTAAAACCAACTCTGAAGCATCTATTGTATATCAAAATTTGATATATCAAAATAGAAGAATTTTAGATTACATTCTAGACATATCTGAAGTTGTCATGAATGATACAGTAGATTCTATTGTTTCTATGAAAACAATTGAAAATACTGAGGCTTAAGATCCTATATTCTATAGAAATCTCTTAGACTAGCAATAACTATCACTTTGCCCATCATAATTTATGGAAACAAAATTCCTTCCTCAAATAAGATTCCCAAAGGATAGAGTTTTGGAATTGGCTCGTTTAAACAAAATGAGCTTTAATTCTGAACTTGGAAAACTCGAATCCTAAGAATATTTTTTTTATTCTATAGTGAAGACATGATGTCTGCAAGGTTGTCTGATGCAGTTTCCACAACGTCTGGGTGATATTCGGTAATTAGATTTGCAATTCTTTGTTTTTCTACTACAAAGTATCTCTTTTTCAAGTTAGATTTCTTGAAATCAACAATTCCATCGTTTACTAATTTTGATAAATAAAATGATACTGTGGCGCTTGCCTTTCCAACACTTGATACAATTTCTTGAAACTCCATCTTGTCATTTTCTAATAATGATACGAGAATTGCTTTTGGTGTTGTTTGTCTTAGACGTGATGCTACTTTGGATTCTTCTTCTGTCATGTCATTAATGAAAAATCTTGAAACTCGTGTTGTTCTTTGAGTTTTGATTACTCCATTATTTTCTAATTTTCTGACATAGTAACTTAAAACGCCATTTGAGAGGTTTATTTTTTCCATGACTTCTCTAAATCTGATTCCAGGATTTCTTTTGATCTCTGAAACGATTAATTCCTCTCTAGATTCCATGTTTGCCAATTTCAATCCCTCCTAAATATAGCTAATGCTAGTAATCCAATCATTGCAAGCATCATTAGATGTGCTATTTCTGATGGTGATTCTAAAATATTGTAAACATGAGTTTTAGTTGCGTCTAAAAGTTGAACAATCTCTGCTGCTGTAAACACCATAAATGCGATTGTAGTTATGATCATCTTTTTTGTTCTCATCTTATAGTATGCATTTACACTGAGTATTGCAAGAAATACCGACAAAATAATTCCAGATGTGTGCAAAAGCAGATGCCAAATGTGTGCGCCATGGTAAATGTGAGGCATCAATACAGGAACTGATAATGCTCCGACAGTTGTCAAAATGACTGCGATGAGTAATTTTGGTTTGCTTTCAGCAAATTTCTGGTAACTGAACATATTTTCCAGTTATGCCATTTCTAATTTAAAACGATATAGTACAACTATCGAAAATTTATGAATAGAAAATCATCTGATGTTGATGACACCCTCCATCCAGGGATGAAGCGTGCAATGGTATTGATATTCTCCCATCTCATAAAATTTGTAAACAAAGTATTCATTTTGTCTTATGACATCTGTTGGAAAATGCAGATAGTCTGAATCACCTCTAAGTCTAACGTTGTGTTCAAACTCGTCTTCATTTACAAACAATACAGTTTCTCCTGCATTGATTGTCTTTTCGTATGGCAAAAAGCACAAATCATCTACTTCACATCCTGGTTTCCATGAATCTTTTGCTATTATGATCAAATGTTGTGCCTTTTCATCTGTATTTCCGCTGTATGGTGCCTCTGAAAAAATTTCTGTCTCAGAATAAATTGAATTTAGTCGTTCAGCATCTGTTTCAAAATTTGTTACATCTGATATGACAATGTATGCTGTAAGAACTAACAAACCTGTGATTAACCCTATTGTGATTATTTTCATTTACTTTATTTGCACAATATCTGTTCTAAGCTGACCGCATGCGGCAGATATTTCAGTTCCTTTCTCAATGCGAATTGTACAATTCACGCCTGCTTCATTTAAAATTCGTTTAAACTCAAACACTCTGCTTTTTGATGGGCGTTTAAAGTCGCCTGCAGTTGGATTTATTGGAATTAAATTCACATGTGATCCGTTTCCTCGTAATAGTTCTGCTAGTTCTTGTGCAGTATCTCGTGAATCATTTACCCCTTCCATTAACGCATACTCAAATGTCACTCTTCTGCCTGTTTTTTTGAAATAATAATGCCCTGCATCAATTATCTCTTTAACTGAATCCCTTGTAGCGGTAGGAACTAATTTTTTTCGTAATTCATTATTTGGTGCATGTAGAGATATTGCAAGACCAATCTGCAAATCCTCATCAGCTAATTTTTCAATTCCTTCTTTGATTCCTATTGTTGAAATTGTAATATGTCGTTGTCCCAAGCCAAAACCTCTTGGGTCTGTTAAAATTTTCACAGCCCTGATCATTTCATCATAGTTTGCCATCGGTTCACCCATTCCCATAAAAACTAAATTTGTAATGTGCTCCTTTCTTTGCTCAATCATCTCTTCAAAATGAACTACCTGTGCTACAATGTGTTCAGCCTTTAGATTTGTCTCAAAGCCCATCTGCCCTGTTGCACAAAATGTGCATCCCATTGCACATCCAATCTGAGTAGAAACACATACTGTTGATCTTGGAAGTCCGTTTTCTTTTTCAGACTCGTACTGCATGAGAACCGTTTCAACTGATTTGTCATTTGTAAGGTTAAGCAATAATTTTGTAGTATCTCCATCTTCGCTTGTAACTCTGTGAATCTCTTTTGCAGAACCAATCGTATATCCTGCCTCGACCAACTCTGCAATCATTTTTTTTGGTAGCTGTTTGATATCTGCGATACTTTTGGGAAATTTGAAATAAAGTGGCATTAGGATTTGATCTGCTCTATACCTTTGATATCCCATGTCAATTACCAGCTTTTCCATTTCTTCTGGAAGTAGCCTATACAGGTCAGTCATATCACATCTTTACCCTTGAATTGATATTATAATCTAACTTCTAATGTTCTAAAATAATTGTGAAATTTTTTATAATCACCTAATCAGAATTTCATATATGATAACAGTTGACTGTCATGAAGTTGAATCAATTCAAAATGAATTGCTAATTTATGTCGCAGATAATGTTGCAGCGATTCCTAACATAAAATATCACGAGTTTGTATTATCTCCTATAGAAGAAGAAGGTATTATTGATACAAATGAAGTTGTTGCATCAATCAAGGAATTCTTAGAATCAATTGGAGAACAACGTAACTTTGCTGTAATTTCCAGAGGTGAAATAATTTCAATAGAATCTATTGCTGGTAAAACAATCGAACGTGATTCAAAACAATCTGCAGAAGGATTATTTTCTTGTCCTCATTGTGGTCATATTACGCCATATGAGACGGTACATCAAACACATATGAAAATTCATTATTTTTAAAGTAAAAAGCCAATAGAGAGATTTGAACTCTCGACCTATTGATTACAAATCAATTGCTCTAACCAGGCTGAGCTACATTGGCACTGTATTTTTTATGAAATTGCTGTTTTAAAATGTTAAGATATCAAATTATGATGATTTTGGTGGATCATGGTTTCCACATGGATGGATGTTGTTTCCTTCATCTTCACATGTTTCAATATGACATTTCATAATTCTGATCTTTTGAACTAATTAAAAAACAATTTCCTCTGATGATAAAATTTTAACTAATGATTAATCTATCAAAAATTGATGTTAAAGGAGATTCTTGCTGATATTATCAAAGTTGATGATGTACTAATGGTAGTCAAAAGTAATGGTGCCACAATAGAAATGAGAAGTAATTCGCTTTCCATAAGACAAAAGGAAAAATGGATAACTATTGGAGAAAATGATGGCCCTTGTCATATGCATGTCAATGATGAAATGATAAAAAATGCGGAATTTGTTATAGAACAAAAACCTGAAAGAACTAGTTTCAGTGTTAGATTTTTTGATGAAAAAAATGAGCGTGTTCTTGGATGTTTTTTTACAAAAATGTACGATGAAAACAAAATGATAAAGTCAGAACGAAAAAAACTCTACGATGATCTACATGCAAAATATGGGCAGAAAATCAAGTTCTAACCATATTCTCTCAGTTAATTATATGGAATCATTTGAGCCTTTAACAAAAATATACTCATAATTTAATAACTTCTAACCTCTGGTTTGTTTATTGAAACTCAAATATGTCCAACCAAAGAAGCTCAAAGTTCTCATAGCTGTATTTACTGTGGTTGGTGTTTGGGGCATTGGATTTGGTTTGTGGAGAGGTAGCCTTGATCCAGGTTCAATGAATAATTTCATGATTGTAGTCTTAGGTGTAGTTAATCTATTCTTAGGTGCCTTCATGGCCTACTTGTATCTAACACAGGTAAGGAACATTGATCCAAGAAAAGACTCAAAGTACAAACGAAAGAAATAACATTCCTACAACCAGAATATTTGTTGCAAAATGCATTGCATACGAATGCTTTATTCCTTTTTTGTCATAAATATACTTGAATACAAAACCAATTGGTATCAAGACTAGTGCCATGTGTATCTTTATTCCCATACCAATATGGATTAGCGCCCATACCAAAACCATCTTTTTTGACTTTCTAAAATAAAATTCTTCAAAATAGTTGATATGTAAAAACATGTAAAGTAACAATGGCACAAATGGAATGATTCCAAGCATTCCTTGCTCTGCAAATGGTCCAAATGCAATGTTGTAGCCAAGCCAACTCCAGTTTAGTATGGGTATCTGATCAACATACTCAAACACAAACAAAACGTATACTGCTAAAATACCAAAAGCTATTGGCGCATACTTGATAGAACCTATTCCTGCTTTCAGATCTAAAACGCGTTTTTTTGTATCCTTGATTAAAAGAAGACTTGCTCCTACTGTCAGTACATAGTATCCGATAAGAAATGCATCTGAATCAAAAAATGAAATGTCCACTTTACACAAAGTGCACACTTCATAAATAACCTATTCTAATACTATTCATGACTCTTCAACAAGGAGATACAGCAGAAGATTTTGAATTACTGGCACACGATGGAACGCCTATCAAACTAAGTTCGTACAAAAACTCAAAAAATGTGGTATTGTGTTTTTATCCAAAAAATCATCTCTTTGCATGTCCTTCAAAAAAAGTCTTTGAGATGGCAAAAAGTGTAATTTCAGTTTACCCTGAAATTACTGCAACTGACACTGTAGTTTTTGCCATATCTGTAGATTCTGTTGATTCTCAAGCTGATTTTGTCAAGGAATATGAAATTCCATATGTGCATCTTAGTGATAAAAAGAAAACTGCTTGTAAGAAATATGCTGGAACAAACATTGCTGGTCTTGCAAAACGGAGTACATTTGTAATTGATAAAAACGGCATGATTCAAGATGTCATGAGAGATATCAATGTAGCATCTCATGGACAAGAAATTCTTGATTCGTTAAAGAGAATCAAAGTATAAATCACACAATAAAATTATTCGAAGAATGCTTGATCTAGTAGCCAAGGAATTATTTCTCACTAGAGGAATTGGCGTTCATGAAGACAAACTTACAAGTTTTGAATATGCCCTTCGAGATGCAGGCATTGCTGGAACAAACATTGTCTTAATCTCTAGCATATTTCCGCCAAAAGCCAAGTTAATTCCTAAAAAGGAAGGTTTGAAAAAAATCAAACCTGGACAAATTCTATTTACAATTTATTCCAGAAATCAGACAAACGAGCCTCACAGAATGATTTCTGCATCTGTTGGTCTGGCGTTACCAAAGGATCGCACTAGATATGGATACTTGTCTGAATATGATGCATTTGGACAAAATGAGAAACAAGCAGGCGATTATGCTGAAGATATTGCAGCACAAATGCTTGCATCATCTCTTGGTATACCTTTTGATATTGACAAGAGCTGGGATGAAAAAAGACAACAGTGGTCAATTTCTGGAAAAATATACAAATCTCAAAACATTACAATGACTGCTAAAGGTGACAAGTCTGGTAAATGGACTACAGTTTTTTCTGCAGCGTGCTTAATTCTCTAGCGTTTAGGTTTGTATCCTTTTAGATAAAATATTGCAGCACCTATGCCTATTACAATTATGATTGCAAGTACTGCATATTGAGATTGGTCTTCGCTAGAATCTTCCTTTCCAAAATCTTCTATTGATTCGTACTCTTTCTCATCTTGTGGAATATCTTCTACTGAGTAAAATGACAATTCGGATTTTCCATCCCATGGTCCAATTTCAACTCTTAATTCATCTTGGGGAATGACTTTGCTTTGACCAAATAGGAATTTGGCATCAATTGAGTTTCCTGCAGGTGAGCTAAAGAACCATCCTCTTTTTGAAATGTTCTCTAATGTGGTTAAATCAGTTATTGCATGTGTTGCTATTGTATCTATTTTTGCCGGTTCATTTGGAATGACCACCAATTGAATAACTGAATTTAACGGAACATTTCTTCCATCAAACACATCTGAGCGTGAAATCTCATTTACTCCAAAGTTTTCTAGTACGTTGATTCTTGAAATTTCATCAGCGACATCTTTTATCTCATTTGTCACTTTAAACATGAATAGATTTTCATCTCCTGTCTTGATAATGCTGACAGAAATTATTGCACCATCATTTTTTGATAATTTCTTTGAAATGTCGTAGAAACCTTGTCCTTCTCTAATCTCTTTAGCAATCAAAGTTCCTCCTAAATCTGTAAACAAGAAATCAGTTGACTGTTTTGGCATCGTAAATGTCGCTGAAACTGCACCTCTGCCCGAAATTACACCTGATGTTTCAAGTAATAGATTTGCATCATCTACTGTGTGTATGAATGTCGAATGAAATTCCCCTTCTACTCCTAATTCTTCATTTAATTGATCAATTATCTCATTTCCCATTTCTCTTGCAGAATCTTGAACCATTCTAATTCCGCCATCTCCTTTCAATTGTTGGTAATCAAAATTAATCATAATGCATTGTTCTTCGCTTGTAACTCCTATGACGCATTCACCTGCATTTGTAAACACTATCGCCCTGATCTTTTCATTATCATTAATTTTTTTGATTAGCTCATCTGTAAATTTAATTTCTTGATTACTGATGGTTTCTAATCCTATTGAGGTTACCACTGAATTTGAATACTGTTGATCATAAATCACAAGTGCACTTTCTTGAAATGTGGCCTTTTCAAACAACTGTCCGCTTGCAAATGGCATAACAAGCATTATTCCAAAAACGATGCCAAGTGACAGTAATTTCTTTCTCATGCACCATGAATCCTGTATTATTTTATTTAGTTTACGGCTTTATGCTATAACGTTTAAATCACTAATCTAATTTTGCATAATTGACATCGAATTCAAACCGTTGGGGAACACGCTGGCAGTCCGATGGCTCGGGCTGCCAGCCCCACATTTTAATTAATTATAATTTGGCTAGCTCGTCTACTTGTTTTTTGATATAATCAAATCCGCTCTGCCAGAACTTTGATTTGGAAATATCCAATCCATGTTCTTTTAGTAATTTTTCTGGTTTTTGTGAACCGCCTGCAGATAAAATGTCTGTATAAGTAGAAACAAAGTCATCGCCTTCGTTTTTGTATATTTGGAATAATGACACTGCAAGCAAATTTCCAAAGGAGTATGAATAGCAGTAAAATGGTGAATGATAAAAATGTGGAATACAGCTCCATTCAATTCCAAAGTCTTCTGAAATGTTAATGGAATTTCCAAACTGCTCTTTCAAATTTTTTCTATAGATGTCAGATATGTCATCAACTGTGATGGAATTTGCAATTTGATTATGAGCTTCTATTTCAAACAATGTGAAAAATGATTGTCTTCCAATTGTTGCATAAAAGTCATCAATCTTATCTGAAAGCATAGTTGCTTTTTCTCCGTCTGAAATTTGACTTGAAATGTTATCATACAGCAATAATTCTGAATATGTAGATGCAGTTTCTGCAAGAGGTAGTGGTGCATCAGAAACTAAAATTGATTTCTCTGATGCTGCAACACTGTGTACGGCATGTCCAATTTCATGTGCTAGTGTAAAGACATCTCTTGATTTTCCAGTATAATTAATCAAAACAAATGGTGTAATGTATGGAAGTGGAGTACTACAAAAGGCTCCGTCTCTTTTTCCATGTCTTAATGAATAGTCTATGTGGTTTTCATTAAAAACACGTGATGCATATTCTGCAATCTTTGGACTAAATCGATTAAGAGAATCAAGAACTAATTTTGTTCCCTGATCAAACGTATAGTTTCTTTCTGCAGCGCTTTTCTTTGATGGTGCATACAAATCATATCTTCTTAGTTTCTTTACTCCTACACGTTTTGCTTTTTGCTGGAAATATTTCTGAAATACTGGTGCATTTTTCTTGCACACATCTAACATCACATCTATTGTTTTATCATCTACATCGTTTGAAATGTTCTGAATTGAGATTGGATTCTTAAACCCTCTCATATCAATTCCTTCGTTTTTCCAGTTTAGTACAATGTTTTGATAAATCTGACCAATTACTCCCTTGTTATCCTGATATTTTGTTAATAGTGATTTGTATGCTGCTTCTCTAATTTTTGGATTTTTATTTCTTACAAGTGTTGTAAGTTGTTCTCGTCCCATTGTTTTTTTCTTGCCGTTAACATTTACTGTGTATGTGAATGCATTTGTTATCTTATCATAAATTTTTACAAGTGCCGAAATTCCTGTAACATCTAATGTGTTAATGATTTTTTCTTCAGGTTCAGTTAGCGCATATTTTGCAACTAATCTCTTGTATCGTAGATAATCTGATAACTCTCCTGCGTCTTTGATCAATCTCTTTGCATTTTTTTCGTCTACCTGCTTTTTCCACCATAAATCAAAAAATAGCATTTTATTTTGTATGGTTGAACCAAACTGAGAAATTCTATTTAGTAATGCAGTAGCCTCATCTGACTGTGTGTCTTCAGAAAATTTTAGTCCTGCATATCCGCCAATCTTACTTGATTTTTCTGTAATATCTTCAATTTCATGTAGTAATTGTAAAAATTTCTTAGAGGACATATTTGGTTTTAATTGAGATTTATTTTTTGCAAATTTATCAGACTGTTTTTGTATCTCTTTGATTTTTTTATCAAATGTTTGTCTAGTTGGATTTTTAACTAAATCATCAAGATTCCATATGCCGTTTTTGTATTTCTGCACAATTTCTTTCAGTTTGAACTGTTTCTATATCTTTTGAAATTCATTTAACGTCTAAATAATACACGATCAAAAACAATCTTGGATCCGTCGTCTAGCCTGGTTTGGATGCTGCACTCACACTGCAGAGGTCGCGAGTTCAAGTCTCGCCGGATCCACTTATGTTATATTTGGAAAAACCCTTCAAAAATTTATGAAAACAGGTTTGTTCATAATCATCGTTTTGGTTTCAGGATGTTTTGCAGGTTTAATCCATGGCGGAATTAATCTTGCCATAGTCGAACCATATCTTGATCAAGCAATTGGAATTGAAAATCAAACTCTTTTTGCAACCGGTGAAGAAGAAGATACTCCTGAATTTTGGGTAGAATACAACTCATATCGTGTATGGCAAAAAGGTGGTCAGGTGTTAGCTGGTGCAATTCTTGGAACATCTATTGCAGCGCTGGTTGGAATTGTATTTCTATTTGCAAGAAAAGTACTCCCTGAAGGAAACAATGTCAAAAAAACACTTGTTTTATCTGGATTGATGTGGTTTACAATATTTGTAATTCCTTTCTTAAAGTATCCTGCAAACCCTCCTACTGTAGGAGAAACTGAAACTGTTGTATTGCGTTCCATTCTTTTCCTATCATTCATAGCAATCTCTGGATTGGGGGCTGTTGGATTTTATCAAGTTTACAAAAGATTACAAAATAAGAAAATTCTTGCATTTGCAGGATATGCTGTATTCATCAGTGCTATATTTTTCATAATGCCTGAAAATCCTGATGAGATAACTGCCCCTATGGAACTAGTTGATGGATTTAGAGGTGCATCATTTGTGGCAGTAACTGTTTACTGGTTGACGTTGGGTCTAATTCTTGGTGGATTCATTGAAAAACTTCAAGAACGACTTAAGCTAAAGAGTTAGTATGGTCAAAATCGAAACATTTGACGCAAATACTTTTTGGAACAAATCTTATGCACATCAACGTGGGAAATTACTAAAACGTGTCCAAGTTCCTGATGATCAAATTAAGATTCTGGTAAACAAACAGTATCTTGAGCTTCCATCTCCACTTCGTTATGAAATTGAAACAAGTGGAATAAAAAAATCAGAACTTGGCTAATCTTTCTTTACTTTTTGTCTTGTAGTAACGTTATACGTTTCATCATTTTTTACTACCTTGTTAAATTTAGGATTTGAAAATGATGCAATTTTTGCATCTTTGAGTTTTTTACAGAGGTTTCGTATTGTTACGCTACTGATGTTTGCAGCCTTTGATACTTGAGTTTGTGAAACTTTTTCGTTATTTGTAATTGCAGCAAGATATACCACTGTAGCTGCCATTGCAACCGGATTCTTACCACTTGTTATCATTAATTCCTCTGCTTTAATCAAGAATTTTATGGCATCTCGTTTGGTTTTTTCTGATGCTCCAACCTCAGTTGTAATTCTTGTGATAAAACTAACTGGATTGTATGTCTCAAGTGTTAAATCAAGATCTTTTACCAACATTCTGTAAATTCTATGTATGCTTGTTCTTCGAAGATTTGTTGCATCTGCAATATCTTGAATTGTTCTTGGTGTGTTTGTGAATCGACATGATGCGTATACACATGCGCTTAAAATGACAGGGATACTTCTGCCTCTCCCAATCTTCTTTGCTAATGTTTTTCTGTAAATGTATGCTGCCTGTTCAACTGCTGCATCTGAGAGTGATAATTTTGCCTTTAGTCCTTCCAAAAGTGTAAATGCTTTTTGCATGTTTCTGTGACCTGGAAGTGCTTTGCTGTTCTTATCCCACATTCGTAGACGATAAAAAGTTCTTTTCATCTCTCCACTCAGATTCTTACCTGTTGCATCCTTGTCTGATTGTTGAATTACTGTTGACAATCCCATGTCATTGAATGCAAGTGTTGATTTTCTACCTGTTCTGGATTTTGACATGTAGTCTTCACCTGTTTGTACTGATTCTGGTCCCAGTTCTGCCAAGTTTTCTGATACAACTTCTCCACATGCTGAACACATGACTTCTCCTGTAGTGCTATCAGAAACAAGTAGGACATCTTTCCCGTTATTGTTTTTGCAAACGTGATCACTAGATTCAGAATCTTTATTCACTATTCTAGTATGTCACTTTGAATTAATTAGTAATGTCTTCTAGTGTTAATTTTTTTAATTTAGCACTATCATTCTTCAGAATTATTCTGATGGTGTAAATTTACCATGATAAATGACATTTCTTTTAGAAATTCATATTCTCCGTTTGACCAAGAATACTTGTTTGCATTATCCCAAAAATCTTGTCTTGGACTGGATTCTGAATCTTCAGATTGCATATCAAATATTAGATTTTGATCTATAATACGCAAATTGCCTCTTCTGATTGACAAAAATGCTCAAAAAAATTGATCCATTGTTAACTCTGAATTGATTTTATGCTGAGTTTAGGTCAAACTTATCGACACAGAATCACATTTACACATACGGCCATACTAATACACATGAAAGCAAGATTTAACGGAAAGTGCCAAAGTTGTGGCGGAGATATCCAGAAAGGAAAGGAAATTGCCCGAAATTCAGATGATGTCTGGGTTCACAAACACTGCGTTGAAGAATTAGTGGATTTGCCTTAAATCATATATCCGCGGTTTTTTTATTTTTAGCATGCTGATTAATCCTGTAGATCTCCTACTGTGGACATTTCGAAGGAATGAAAATGACGTTGTAAAACTGTATGATGCATTGTCTCCGATTATGGAATTATCGACCGGGGGTGATATGCTAAATTTTGGATTTTGGGATGAATCAACACCTCACCCAATAGATGCTCAAAAACGGCTATGCACCATGATGGGCGATATGGCTCAAATCTCTTCAGCAGAAATGATAGCTGATGTTGGAAGTGGAATTTTAGGTCCTGCAAAAATATGGATTTCCCAATATCCTTCATTACACATATCGTCTGTAAATGTCAATTTCTCACAATTGGCCTCTGTTGAACCTGACAATATTTCAAAACTTAATTCCACTGCACGAATGCTTCCTTTTTCAAACTCTTCTTTAGATCGTGTAATTGCATTAGAATCTGCACAACACTTCAAACCTGTCGGTGACTTCTTCTCTGAATCATATCGTGTCTTGAAAGATGATGGAATTCTTGCTCTTGCAATTCCTACTGCTACCGATGATTCTAGTTTGAGTAATCTTGGAATTTTAAAATTTACCTGGTCATCAGAACATTATTCACAAAAAAATATTCTAGATGAAATTTCCAAAAATGGATTTGAAGTTATAGAATCAAGTGATATTGGAAAAAATGTTTACCCACCTCTTGCTCAATATTATATCAACAATCGTGAAGAGCTACGGAAAAAAATTCTCTCTCGTTATTCTAAATATGTAGAAAAAATACTTTTTGAATCTATGAAAAAAATGCAATCTGCGTCTGAAAATGGATTGATCGGCTATTCAATGCTAAAATGTAAAAAATTAGCACTAGACTCACGCTAGTGCATAACTATTAAATATCAGAATTGGCTAATTTTGTTCATGGGCGCATCATGTAAAGGAATATGCACACAGCACAAAGTAATGAAAGTTCCAAACTCATTAAAATATCAATTTGGACTAAAACGTTGCAGTTGGTGTGAAGTATGGCTTGATACCGAAGAAATTCGTTGCCCTTGTTGCAAAATGATTTTGAGAACTAAATCCCGAAACAAGAAAAGAGCCATAACTGTCGAAACACCTCCAACAGCTGCTGCTTAAAATGAATTCCAATAATCAAACTAAAGAGATTTCAAAAAAATCGCCGACAAAACCGGTCGTCATAATTGGCGCCGGCGTCGGTGGTTTATCCATTGCAACACTCTTGGCCAATGACGGACACTCTGTTTCTGTCTATGAGAAATCTGATAGAGTTGGGGGAAGAACCGCCTCCATGGAATTCAAAAACCATATTTTAGATAACGGGTTTCATATTATGCCGTTTTACAAAAAATCTGCAATTTATGAAATTCTAAAAGACGTCAAGATAGAATCCAGACTGAAACTTGCAATTGTTGATAAAATTGCATTTTATGATGATGGATTCCACACATATCCAAAAGGTATTGGAGATATTCTCAAAATGTCTTTGATACCCTTCAAAAGTAGAATATCATTATTGAAAATTCTACTACCTATGGCTTTCACCAGTATGGAAAAAGCCGAACAGCTTGATTCTGTACCGTTGACAAAAGTCACATCCAAGCTTGATTTCCATTCTAAGCAATTTTTTGATGCTGTGTGTATGCTTGCATTTGCAGATACTCCTGATCATATCTCTCTTGGTGAATTTGCAAGAACCATAATTCGCGCAAATCCATTCAAAGGAGGAACAAGTGAATTTGCATATCCTGACATGGGCGGATATGACCGAATTAGTGAGGTAATGGCAAATTATGTCAAGGAGAAAAACTCTCAAGTAAATCTTGGTCATACCATCAAAAAGGTACTTGTTAAGGACAGAAAGGTGACTGGAGTTGAACTATCTACTGGTGAAATAGTTCAAAGTGACTGTGTAATTATCTCATATCCTGCATATCATGCAATAAATCAATTATTTGATAATGGAATATTTGATGATGATTTTATCACGAAGACAAATCGTTTGAATAAAACTACCTCTGTTGTAGAGGTCCATTTTGCATTATCAAAGAAATTGGATGAACGTCAGGTTGTTTTCCCTGTAGGTGAGCATTATGTTTCAAAAGGAATATTTTTCATCTCAAACATTACTCCTTCAGTTTCTCCAAAAGGAGAACATCTCATAATTGTTGGCACTCCTGTAAAACCTGAAGAAACCGAAAATCCTACACGGATTAAAGAAATTGTCTCTAAGATGAAACAAGAATTATCTGATATTTATTCTGATTTTGATGATTCATTACTCTGGGATAGACCTATGGCCTGGAAATTGGTAGAGGCTGTAGTTAAAGAACCAGGCTTGGTGTGGAAAAATAAAATGCCACATTCTGTTTCACATGTTGATGGGCTATTTTTTGTAGGTGATTCTACTGTAAGTTATGGAATAGGAACTGACTCTGCAGCACATAGTGCGGTTCTGGCACATCCATTAATACAAAAACATCTTTCGTCACTGTGAGTGTTTTTTTGCATAATTTGCAAATTCGTCCAAAACCATTTTCATACTACTTTCGATTTTACTTTTAGCAAATATTCCTAAAATTTTCAGTCCTCCTGATAACACAAAATCCACTTCGATCGTAACTTTTGTTTTTTCTCCTACTTTTTCATATCTCTCATCAAATGTGGTACCTTTAGCCTGTCCATCTAACATCTTGACAATATGCCTATCTGGTTTTTCAATTATATGTTCTGTAGTAACATTCACGGTTTTACCAAGAAAACGGAGTGTCTCAAAAATTTTTGTTCTATTTCCATCACTCTCTACAATTTTTAATTCTAGAAAATATTCTGGTAGTATCTCTGTAAATTTTTCATAATCTGTACTAATTGCAAAAAATTTGTCTCTATCAATATCTACTAATTTTGTAAAAGAAAATTTTGGCATACATTTTTTGATAATTTATTGAATTAAAGTTTAGAGATACCTCGTTAGGCACTAGTCATTGAATTAGCACTTGCTTATATATTGTAAATGCGACGATTGTTTAATGAAAGCACTACTCGCGGGAGTTGCAAGCGTCTTACTATTGACCTCAATGGTCGCTAGTGTAGAGGCAAACAATGTCCCTGACTGGGTAAAAAATAACGCAGGATGGTGGGCTGCAGGTCAAATTGATGATACTGCATTTGTCTCTGGTGTTCAATATATGATTGAAAATGGAATAATTAATGTTCCATCAACTACCAGAAGTTCAGGTACCTCTGATACTATTCCAAGTTGGGTAAAAAATAACGCAGGATGGTGGGCTGACGGTACATTAACTGAAAATGAATTTGTAAATGCACTTCAATATTTGATTAAAATGGGAATCATGAAAGTTAGCGCAAGCGCTGTAAGTGATGACGGTGCATCAAAATCTCAGTATCAAGAAGCTCCTAAAGAAACCACAAAACCACAATCATCTGGTAACGCAGATCTTGATGAAATGTTAGTACAATGTCAAGGTGGAGAGAACAAAAGAGAAATTCGTGAATGTGAAAAAACAATCAAAGAAGAATACAAACTAAAAACATACATGAATGATGGTGAAAAATACCAACTTGGTAATGTAGCAATCTATTATGTTGCAGACTGGAAAGAGGAAACTCGCAAAGGTGTAAAAGAATACAATAACATTGCATACACTGCAACTGGCCAAGCTCTCTTGAACTTGCAAATACTAGTTCAAAACACTGGTACTGCAAATGAAACTCTAATGTGTACAAGTCCTTCCATATGTAATTATACTGTATGGGATGGAGGCAAAAAATGGGTCAACTCTGGCTCTGATTTCACATCTGGTAACATTGTTCTAAAACCGGGTCAAGCCAAATTTGCAAATATCTTATGGGGTCCTGCAATAGGTTATGGAAGTTATGAAAACTTTGAGTATGATTCAGGTAAAGATTACTACTTGAGAATAGCTGAACCATTTGGAAAACTAGATCTTCCTTTGAATCTTGTAGTTGTTCCATAACATCTCTTTCTTTTTATTATGATCAAAAATGTCTGACATAATCTGGGGAACTGTAACAAAAATAATATCGACGAATTCATTTGAGATGAATGTATCGCATCAAAAAGATACTAATCAAGATAGTTATCAAGATGTTGAAGAAATTAATTTTACAGAAATTGATATTCCAAGTATTCCTGCTGATGAAAACTCTAGAAATGTCTCACAAATTGAAGAAAATTTGAAGGATAAATTTGTAAAATGTGAAATTTCAGGCAGGAATTCTGAAAATAGACTTGTCTGTGCAGTCTCTCATTCTGGCGCTGGCGGATACTGATGTGGTCTCCTCAAACTCTACTTGAAACATCTTCATATAATGAACTGATTTCTGGAAAAATTCCTGCCTTGATAATTCCTGGAATTTTATCAAAAACTGAATGTGCATCACTATCCTCTAAAATCTCAAACATTCAAACAACAAACAAAAAGCCTAAAAAATTTGGTACCTCTCTTAGCTCTCATATTTATGAAAAATCACAATATTTCTCAAACGCAAAAACATCTAATGACTTTTTGAAAAAATTATTTGCAGAAAACATATCTCCTATAATTTCTATGCGTGAAACTATCTCGAAAGTATTTCAAAAACGACTTACAACTGCAACCGAAAATGGTATGTCATACTCGGATGCTGTAATACGAATTCATGGCAATAATGACTCTGTACATCTACACCGTGATAATTCTCATTTTGAGATGAGCCACTATAATGTAAGTTGTCTTAAAAATCAATTATCTGCAATTCTTTATCTTCAATCTCCAGAAGAAGGTGGCGAATTAACAATTTTTCATAAAATGTGGAATAGAAATGATGAATGTATGCGTGAACCTGATTTTGGATATTCCTCTGAACTGATTAAAGATGTTAAACAGACACAGATTTCACCTGTTGATGGAAATATGGTTATACTAAATCCAAAATTTTATCATCAAATTGAGCATGTAACTGGATTAAGAAATAGAATATCGATAGGATTTTTCTTTGGAGAACTATCTAAGAATTATCTATGTTCGTGGTCTTAATTATTTTACAAATATTTCCATCGTATCAAACTTGTTTTGATTGTTTTCAATTTCTGAAAATATTGTATCAGAATCTATCTCTATCCATTTTGATTCTCCTTTGAACTTTACATGATCTTGCACGTAAACTCCTGATGGTCCTGAAACTCTAACTAATATCTCATCGTCAGTCACTCCCATTACTGGAAAAGGAACTTTGATTGTCTTTTCATTAGTATGTGCATGAATGTTGATTGAGTACTCTTTTTCATGAAATACAGCTTTGCCTTCAAATCCTCCCTCATTTGCATTGAGATACTTTACTTTCAACTTGAATGGCAGTTTTAGTTCCATGAAATTTATGCTTAAAATTGCCTATTTAACAAACGCAAAAAAATTCGGTGTTAGCACTAGTTTTCACGCCTAGAACGAGGCACTATGAAAATGGGAATCTATGTGTTAAATCCTCAAATATTCATAGATAATTATGCAAAAAATTGTATTCATTGGATTATTTTGTTTATTGATGCTTCCAGCATCTGCATTTGGACACAAGCTAATTCCCACCGATGGAAGCAATATTGATTATGAATCCGCATTGATTATTCCTGATCCTGTAATTTCTTGGGCAATGTATGAAGAGTTGGAAGGCAACGCATTGTTTTACAAGTTTGAAGCAGAAAAAGATGATAGGCTTTACAGTAGTATTGTAATTCCAAAATTAGATGATTTGGAAAATTTCACTCCCTCACTTGTACTGATAGGACCTTCAACGTTTCTTGATCTAGTAGATGAACTCAAAGTAATTGACGTTGACAAAAATTTTGATTATCCTATTCCTGACGGTTATGATGCTTACGTCTTTGATTTCAATGGGCCAATACCTTCAAAAGAATTCTATGAACCCTTTGGCCAAATCACATATTGGGAACGTCAAGAAATTGATCTAGAGTTGGAAGCACCTGGAACTTACTACATGGCAGTTTTTGACAAAAATGGGTCTTCTGGAAAATTGGCTCTTGCTATTGGATATATAGAAGATTTCTCTGGAAATGATTTTGTCACTGTGTTGCCAAATGCATGGCTTGAATCACGATATTTCTCTGAAGATTTTTCTCCTCTTGTAATATTGGTTGGAATTGTATCGGGAATTTCTGCTTTAATTGGTTTTGGAATATACAGGAAGATTAAACAATAATAATATTATCTAGGAAATATTCTTCTAACTA
Source organism: uncultured marine group I thaumarchaeote (assembly GCA_902552015.1). GTDB lineage: Archaea > Thermoproteota > Nitrososphaeria > Nitrososphaerales > Nitrosopumilaceae > Nitrosopelagicus. Next base: position 75,185 of record CACDFH010000001.1, read on the forward strand.
GTGGAAAACAAATTCCAAAAAATGTTGGAACAAGCATCTGATCTTGCTGAAGATCAAGAATATGAAGAAGCCATACTTGTATATGAAAAAATTCTGGATTCTGATCCAAAACACATTCCTGCATTGTTAGATAAAGCTGCTACATTACAACGAATGGGAAAAAACTCTCAATCATTTCAAACTTACAATTCTGTTCTAAAAGAAGATTCAAAAAATTTAGATGCACTAGTTGGAAAAGGAACTTTACTACATGCAAAGTCAAAATTTTCCGAAGCTATCGAATGTTATGATTCTGCTCTAAAAATTAAGCCTCGATTTGCAATGGCCCTTGCTTGTAAGGGAATGTCTTTAGGGGAATTAGGAAAACTTGATTCAGCCTTGTCATGCTTCAAAAAAGCACTTGTGATAGACAAGGATTATGATTTGGCAAATATGGGTAAACAAAAGGCTCTGGAACTACTAAAATCTCAAAAATCTAAAAAATAGATACATCGCCAGGCGCTGGACCTCTCTTTTTCTCATGATATTCGAAAAAGTCTTTGTGCACTGTATCTTGATGTTTTCGCAGAGTCTCGTAGTCATCAAATGTATCATGACACAAAAAACACTTTGGTTTATCTTCATCAACTAAAGGCAGTACCATGCTAAAACTTGGCTTGCATTGTTTTATATTTTCACTGTTACTAAGTTAATCATGTTAGAAGAGCTTGTAGGAAGTTCAACTGCAATTGAACGTGCAATAAATGGCGAAGAACTGACATTTGACGATGGAATGGAGTTACTTAATGATGATAATCTCCATGTGGTTGGCGCAGCAGCTGATATTGTAAGAAAAAAACTAGTTGGGGATACTGTATCCTTTGCAGCCTCTTATTACATGAATTATACAAATTTGTGTGCTGCAAGCTGCCAGATGTGTGCATTTTATCGTAAAGGTGGAGAAGATGATGCTTACACACTTACCCCTGATCAAATAGAAAAAAGAGTCGCAGCTGCAAAAGATTTGGGTGCAACTGAAGTTCACATCGTAGGGGGTTTTCATCCTGATTTACAACTGGATTACTATGAGCAAATGATGTCTGCAATTAAACAAAAACATCCTGACATGACTATCAAGGCATTCACTGCTGCCGAAATTTTCTTTCTATCAAAGTTAACAAAAAACTCTATAACTGAAATTCTATCTCGACTAAAAGCTGCCGGTCTTGATTCGATGCCTGGTGGAGGAGCTGAACTATTCCACCCTGATGTCAGGTCAAAAATTATTCGAGGAAAATGTACTGGACAACAATGGCTTGACACAATTGAAATTGCACATAATCTTGGAATCAAAAGTAATGTCACAATGTTGTATGGTCATATAGAAAAACCAGAACATATTGTTGATCATCTTATTAAGATTAGAGAGTTACAAAAAAAGACTAACGGATTCATTACTCTAATTCCGTTAAAGTTTAGTCTGGATAACACTGAGTTAGAAAAAGAACACAAAGTTACGCACGAGTCTTCATCAATTTATGATCTGAAAATTATTGCCTTATCCCGTTTAATGCTTGCACAAACACTCAAGAATATTTCTGTATACTGGGTCGCCTATGGAACAAAGCTTGCACAAGTAGCATTGTCCCATGGAGGAAATGATTTGGTCGGAACCGCATTTTCTGAGGAAATTTATCGTGCAGCAGGCAAGCCTACTAATTCATCTTTGCTCGAATTGGCAACTTTGGCAAAAGAGATTGGACGAAAACCTATTCAACGAAATACATTCTTTAAAACACTTCAGACCTTCACTTAGTTGCAGGTTTCTTTTCTGTTTTCTTTGCGCCGCCTTTTCTTTTTCTACGTGCTCCAAAACTAATCAAAATTAGTAAAAATCCAATTCCCACCAAAATTCCTGCAAGTGTTTTAAAATCTTCATTTTCTCTTTCATTGACCATAAATTCATACTTCTCTTCTTCAGTCATTCCTTCTCGGCCAACTGGAGTCATATCTGATAGAACTCCTGAAAGTATCATTCCGACAACAATCATTGATATTCCGCCTGCTAAAATTTTCTTATCCACTAACATTACATAATTTAGGAAATCTAGATTTAATTAACAATTCGCCAGATTTCTCATATGGCCCAACTCCCAAATTTCACAAGCAAGGTTTTCTTGGCTCCTATGGCTGGAGTTAGTGATCCCGCTTTACGTATAATGTGTAAGGAAATGGGTGCTGGTCTTGTTGTTACTGAACTTACTAGCGTTAATGCTATTGTTGCAAAACACGAGCAGCTAGAATCTCAATCAAAAAACATAACTGAATTTATTGAATTTTCCGAAAAAGAACGTCCATTATCTGTTCAATTATTTGGATCTGACATTGTGGCATTAGAAAAGGCAGCAAAAATTGTAGAGCCTCATTTTGATATGATTGATTATAACATGGGTTGTCCTGCGCCACACATTACAAAACAAATGGCAGGTGGTGCATTATTACAAAATGCAGATCTAACACGTCAAATATTCCGCACTTTAGTTAATACTGTAAAAAAACCAGTTTCATTAAAAATGAGAATAGGTGTGACTGAGGAAAACAACTCTCTCTTTTTAGACATTGCAAAAATTGCAGAACAAGAAGGCATTGAAATGATGACATTACATCCACGAACTGTTTCTCAGGGATATTCTGGTCATGCTAATTGGGAAATGATTAAAAAATTAAAACAAAATGTTTCTGTACCTGTGGTTGGAAATGGTGACATCACTTCTCCTGAAATTGCAAAGAAAGTTCTAGATTACACTGGATGTGATTATCTAATGGTTGGTAGGGGTGCGATGGGCAATCCATTTATTTTTGAACAGATTAATGATTATCTTGAAAATGGTGTATACAAAAAATACACCCTTACAGACAGGCTAGAAGCATTTGTTAAGTATCTCGAACTTACTGAAAAATACAATATTAGATTTGCAAATATCAAACAACAGGCAATTCGATTTACAAAAGGAACTGTCGGTGGCGCACAGCTTCGCAATAGACTTAGTACAGCAACAAATACTGATGATCTAAAAGGATTGCTCTTACAAAAAGTGACTGTTTAATCACTTGTATAGGTCAAACTCTGGACTTCTTTTTTGGTTTTTTACCTCTGACATCACTGCCTTTACAACCTCTGTGTGATTGTATGTCAAATGTCTGAGGAACTTTGCTGATATGTCTGCTCTTGTTTCGTCATCTGCAAAAAGCATCTCTTCAGATGCCAACTCGTTCATCATTTCTTTACATTCTGGACAAGGATCAAAATCCAAGAAAAGCTTCATGAATAATTTTCTTCTCTGGATAATATTAACTAGATCCTGAATTGATAGTCTCAGAACTAGAATTCTTCGTCATCAATGAAAAGTCCAGAGTAATCATATGTTGAATCATTATTTTGGTTTGTTTTCATGTATAGAGTAAGTGAATTTTGAATATAAGCAGTATGAACAATTTATCTTTGATTCATTTTTTGGAAAAATGATTGCTAAACATACAAAACCCTACCTGGTTTTTCATTGGAATAATTCTATTAATTTTAGGTTCGTTTGTAACGATTTTTGATTATCCTCAGATTCAATATTTTGAAAATATGGATTCAGAGATGTACGCCACCTTGGAATCTGAGCAAAAAGAAATTCACAATCGATTAATTATTGAATTTTCAGTTGGACTTGTTATTCTCCTAGGAGGTGGAGCATCATTTGTTATGTCCTTTTTTAGAAATTCTAAGAAATGATTAAAGCGGTTTTGAAATTTTCAATTCAAAGTCAGGAACCAGACCTTTTTCTTTTGCCATCTCAAACATCAATCTTACTGCCTTTTCTCCTGCCTCGCCCATGTCTACAGTAACTTCATTGACATACATTAGGACAAATTTTTCAATCAACTCTCGTGATTTGCCTCTACTATACTTCATCGCATAATCAAGTGCGTCTGGTATGTTATCTCTTGCAAATTTGATGGATTCTTGCAAGTATTTGTCAAATTTGTAAATTAATTCTTCACCTAGCTTTTCACTCATTACATTAACTCCTAGCGGAACTGGCAATCCCCCTGATTTTTCATGCCACCATTCACCTACATCAAGAATTTTCTGTATTCCTTCTTCGCCAAATGATAATTGGGTTTCATGAATCACCAAACCAACATCCACTTTGCCGCTTCTCACCGCTTCCGGAATGTCACTAAAATTCATTTCAACATAATCAAATTTTCCAATCATTAATTGTAGCAGTAAGTATGCTGATGTCATTTCTCCTGGAATTGCAATTTTTGATTTTTTTATTTCTTCTATGGTCATTGGTTTTGTAGCTGTAACTATTGGACCGTAATTAATTCCAAAACTTCCTCCACTTCGTAACATTACATAATTTGGAATGTAAGCACAAGCATGTACTGAAACTGCAGTGACATCAAGTTCTGGATTTTTTGCTTTTTTATTCAAATTTTCAATATCTTCTATGACATGTGTGACAGAAAAATCGTCAGATTTTACCTTCTCAGTAAACATTGCATAAAACATGAATGCATCATCAGAATCTGGTGTATGTCCTACAGAAATATCCACGATCTTAAAGCATATTTCTCGTAATAATAACCAAAGTTTTTGAGATATATAATAAATAAGATGGCTTTGTATACTCAGTGATGATCTGTGCTAGCTGTGAAAACCACAAACACTTTGAATGCATTGATTGCCAAAATAATCATACCACTGAATTATGTAGTTGTGATTGTCATCTGTCAGAACACGAACACGACGATTAACATATTAGTTCTAAACACAATTTTTCATTATGGATGATGATCCTCACTCTGATGAAGAAATTTTAGAAATTTTGAAAATGAAAAAAGTTGCAGTTGTAGGAATGTCTAAGAATCCTGATAAAGCTGCACACTATGTACCAAAATATCTGCATGATAATGGATATGAGATAACTCCTGTTAATCCAAATGCAGATGTTATACTGAAAAAACAATGTTATGACGAAATTACTGATGTTCCAACTGATGTTGACATTGTAGATGTATTCAGACCATCAGATCAGGTCATGCCAATCATAAAAGAAGCAATAAAGAAAAAACCCAAAGTAATCTGGCTTCAAGAAGGAATACACAATGAAGAGGCAGAAAAACTTGCCCGAGATGCAGGAATTGATGTTGTATACAATAGATGCATGTTGGCCGAACACAGAAGGTTGGCATAATGTCTGATACTTCATTTCAAGCATTTTATGAAGAACTCAAATTGTTGGTCGAAAAATTCGAAAAAAAGCAAATGCAGATTAAAGTTGAATCTGACCTTGATTATGATTCTGTAAAAATTTTTGGGGAAAAAATGGATTCTGTAACTCGTGCAAAATTAGGAATCGAAGATGCTGCAGAATTAGCATACACCACTGCAGAACATCATCCGTATTGGGCAGTATTGTACAATTCTGCAGAAATTACAAAAACAATCCTTGAGAAATGGAAGGGTGAATTAACCACTGAACAATTAGAAGAAATGAAATGGAACCTAAAAGAGATTCAAAATACTATCTCAAACATAGAAAATAAACTCAAAAAATAATCAGATAAATACAATCAATAACAAAAACCATTCATGGTAATCCGAATTGGAATTATAGGTAAAACAAATACTGGAAAAACCACATTTTTTAATTCTGCCACTTTAGCTTCTACAGAAATTTCTACATATCCGTTTACAACAAAAAAACCACAAAATGGAACTGCACAAGCAATCACGTTATGTGTACATATGGAGTTCAATGTTCAATGTGAACCAAATCATTCCAAATGTGTTGATGGATGGCGTTACATTCCAATCGAACTAATTGATTTACCTGGATTAATCAAAGATGCATGGAAAGGAAAAGGATTAGGAAATCAATTCCTTTCAATTGCTGCACAATCTGATGCTTTACTACATGTTGTTGATTGTTCTGGAAGTATTGATGCAACAGGAAAAATTTCAGAACCTGGTTCGGGTGATCCTGTATCTGACTTTGCTGATATTGAAGAAGAGTTGGTAATGTGGTATCAAAAAATCCTTGAAGGTAATCGTGACAAACTATCTAAAAACATACGTGATGGTGTAGAACAAGTAGATGCTTTAACTGAATTATACCAAGGAATTGGAGTTAAGAAATCTCATGTTATTCAAGCCCTCAAAACAACTGGACTTGAAGAAACTGCATTTGATGACTTTGAAATGGGACAGACTAAAGAATTTGCAAAAATCTTGCGTAAAATATCAAAACCTACTTTGATAGTTGCAAACAAGATTGATGTTCCAGGTGCTGATGAAAACTTTAATCGTCTTCGTGAACGATATAATGAAGTCATTACCGTTCCTGCAAGTGCAGACAGTGAATTAACCTTGAGACGTGCTGAACAACAAAATTTGATTAAATATTCTCCTGGCTCTGAACAGTTTGATGTTGTAAAACCTGAAGATCTAAATGAAAAACAGTCAAACGCACTAAACTTCATCAAGCAAGATATCATGGGAGAATACATGCGTACAGGTGTTCAATTTGCAATCAATGTCACTGTTTTCAAGCTGCTAAAAATGAATGCTATTTTCCCTGTTGCAGATGAAACAAATCTATCTGACAAGAAAGGACGTGTACTTCCTGATTTATTCTTACTAAAAGATGGTGCTACTGTAAAGAATCTGGCAAATGAAATTCATACTGATTTATCAAAAGGATTGTTACATGCTAAAGATTTGAGATATAATCTTCGTTTACCAACACACTATCAATTACGAGATAGAGATGTTATTTCTCTTGTAAGCGCAACAAAGAAATCAACTGGATGAAATTAGTGAATGTCTATGGAATCTGTAAATTTTGTTATTTTGGGTGATCAAGAAATTGCAACTGATTTTGGAAAAAAAGGTACTTCTACTGATTTAACATTATTTGATAGAAAAGAATCTGAAAAAATTTACACTTTTGTTACTCCAAACGGTTTTCCTGAAAAAATACAGCCATTATTCCAGGCAATTGCATTGGCCGAATATGTAATATTTCACGTAAATGCACTTGACAAATTCACTGGTGAACAAATTATTGCATTAGATGCATTAGGGAAAAAAGATGGAATTCTTTCTCATTCATATGATGTTGATGAAGCAAGATTGGATTTGATGATTAAGGGAACTGTACTTGAAGGATACAAAAAAGTTGAACAAGATAAAATTAAAGAAGAGTTGGTAAATTTTCCAACTGCAAAAAAAGATGGCGACACAAGTATTGTAATTGATCATACATTTGATGTAAAAGGTGTAGGAACTGTAGCATTAGGAAAGGTTCTATCAGGAAAGATCACTCAGTATGACAAAATTCAGCATTATCCTTCTGAAATTGAAGCAATGGTAAAATCAATTCAGATGCACGATGACGATGTCAAAGAATCTATATCCCCTGCTCGTGTTGGTTTATCTCTCAAAAATATCAAACATGATGAGATTACACGTGGTGATGTACTATCTAATGATACATCAATCAAAACTGTAACTGAAATTACTATTGACTTTAAACAAAATCAATTTTTCAAGGCTACCTTGGCAGAAAATCAAATGTGTCTTGTAAGTGTAGGTCTTCAGATAAAGGCTGCAAAATTTGCATCCATTTCTCCAATGAAATTAACGTTTGAAAAACCAGTCATCGTAATGCCTGGAGATGTTTGTGTTTTACTAAAACCTGAATCTAACACTGTTCGTATAATTGGTAGCGGTGCTCCACAATGAATCCTGCCAGAGCATGTCCCATATGTCCTGATTGTGGTTCTAAAAAATTTGAAAGACTAGAAGGCGATGGCGTAAAGGTCCGATGTGCAAATTGTAAAAAAATCATCACTATCTAGACAAACATTCTGATAAATCTTCATGAAATTTACTTGCTTGAAAATCATTTAGATTATCATCTCTATTTTCTAGTGCAAATTTCTCCATTTCATCACATGTCCATCCTTCCCAGATTCTAGGATTTGTAACATTTTTTTCAAACATGTTAATCCCTACAATACTCACAGGAACTACAATTGCAAAAATTACAATTATTAACATTTTTACAAACTTTGGATTATCTGTAATCATGAATTTGATTATTGCATAGATTATATAGAATTGACTTTGAGTTTGAATATGGCAAAGACATGGAAAGATGAAGACATTAGTCTTGACCCTATCAAAGACCAAACTATTGCAGTAATTGGATATGGTATCCAAGGAGATGCACAGGCAAACAATATGAAAGATTCAGGCCTGAAAGTTATTGTCGGTCTAAGAGAAGGTAGTCCAACTTGGAATAAAGCAAAAGAAGATGGTCATCAGGTTATGTCAGTTGCCGATGCCACAAAACAGGCAGACATTGTTCACATTTTACTTCCAGATATGGTTCAGGCCAAAGTGTACAAAGAAGAAATTGGTCCAAACCTTTCAGAAGGAAATGCATTATCATTTTCACATGCGGCAGCAATTTACTGGAAATGGATTGACGCACCAGAAAATGTTGATCTAATTATGGTTGCACCAAAAGGTCCTGGCTCTAAAGTAAGAGAGACGTACCTACAAAACTTTGGAACTCCATCAATTGTTGCAGTAGAGCAAGACAAGACAGGTAAAGCATGGGATAGAACATTAGGAATTGCAAAAGCAATTGGTAGTGCACGTGCTGGACTAATTCAAACAACATTCAAAGAAGAAGTTGAAACTGACTGGTTTGGAGAACAAGCAGATTTGTGTGGTGGTTCTGCATCAATGGTAGTTAACGCATTTGAAACATTAGTAGAAGCAGGTTATCAGCCAGAAATTGCATACTTTGAGGTATTACACGAATTAAAATTAATTGTAGATATGATTCAAAGATACGGTATTAACGGAATGTGGAGACGTGTCTCTGAAACTGCAAGATATGGAGGACTCACAAGAGGTCCAATGGTTATGACATCAGATACAAAAGAAAACATGAAAAAAGTTCTAACAATGATTCAAGACGGAACATTCAACAAAGAATGGATTGATAATTATCAAAATGAAGGTAAGGCTGCATTTGATAAATACATGAAAGATTTGGATGGTCATCAAATCGAAACTGTAGGAAAACAGATGAGAAAAATGATGTGGCCTGACTCTACTGAATAAAAATTATAATTTTCTTAGTTTTGAAACGCCTTTTGTTATGTGGTCTATGATTATATCTAATGATGTTCCTGGACCAAAGTTTCCTGAAACTCCTGCTTTTTCTAATGCCTTTTTGTCCTCTTCAGGAATTACTCCTCCGCCTACAACTAGCACGTCTTTGATCTTTTTCTTTTTCAGTTCTTTTACAACTCTTGGAAACAATGTTCCGTGAGCTCCATTTAACAAACTTAGGGCAACGGCATCTGCATCTTCGTCTTCGACAATTTGTGCAATTCTATCTGGTGTGGCAAATAATCCTGAATAGATTACCTCCATTCCTGCATCTCTAAATGCTCTACATAGAACTAATGCGCCTCTATCATGACCATCTAAGCCTAATTTTGCAACTAGAATCTTGACGCGTCGTGACTGTGCCTTTTGCTTCATGATTTAATTCTTAAAATTTGGCTTTAAAATCTTTCTTTAATCTAAGATTTTTAATCAAGGACTGAGACCGTTGTGTATGGCGTTACTTCCAGATTTAAAAAAGGCAAAGAGAGGGGCAATTGCAAAAGCCATCTCAATAATGGAAAATGACCCCGAAGAGGCACGTAAGTTAATAAAAAAAATCTACAAAGTTTCTGGTAAATCAATTGTAATAGGCATAACAGGTCCTGCAGGTGCAGGAAAATCATCTTTGATAAACAGACTGTCCATGGAATTGAAAAAATTAAAACTAAAGCCTGCTGTTTTGGCTGTAGATCCTACCAGTCATGTCACAGGCGGTGCAATTTTAGGAGACCGTGTTAGAATGACTGAGTCAACTGATACTGGTACATACATTCGAAGTATCGCATCTCGTGGGGCAACAGGTGCCATTGCACATTCTGTGAGAAACAGTTTACGAGTACTAGAATATGCAGGATTTAATCCAATCATAATTGAAAGTGTTGGTGCAGGACAAACTGAAGTTGATATTTCAAAAATTGCAGATATTACCGTTGTTACATTCAATCCCCATACTGGAGATAGTATCCAAACAATCAAAGCAGGAATTACCGAAATTGGTGACATCTATTTGGTAAACAAAAGTGATTTAGACGGAGCAACGCAATTGTTTCAGGCATTGCAAGATTTCATTGGAACTGCTGAAGAAGAGGCTGTAATCCTAAAAACATCTGCAAAGAAAAACAAGGGAATCAAAGAATTAGCATCAAAACTTAAAGAATTAATGAAGCAAAAAACCAAGGATAAAAAAGATTCAGAAAAATATCGTCTAGAATCTGAGTTGGAAGATATTATTTTAAATAACGTTAGACAGGAAATTTCAACAATGATTGGCAAAAGTAAGTCCTTTTCATCTTATCTCAAAAAAGTTCAAGACAAAAAAATAGATCCGTTTGAGGCAGCAGACAAGCTGACAAAAAATTTCATAAAGTGATAAAATATGGCAACAAAAAAGAAAACAAAACCTGCACCAAAAGAGTACGTAACTGACTCTAGTATTCCGATTAAACCATTTTACCAAAAATCTACAAAAAAGCGACCTAAAGAAGAACCAGGAAAATTCCCATTTACACGAGGAATTCATCAAGGAATGTATCGTGATAGATTTTGGACGATGCGTCAGTATGCTGGCTTTGGTGACGCTGCTCAAAGTAACAAACGATACAAGTTCATGTTGGAAAAAGGACAAACCGGAATTTCTATGGCATTTGATTTACCAACTCAAATTGGTCATGATCCTGATGCTCCACAAGCAGAAGGTGAAGTAGGAAAAGTTGGTGTATCTATTTCATCACTCAAAGACATGCAAACTGTATTCAACGGAATTGAATTAGGAAAAGTTTCTACATCTATGACAATTAACGCAACGGCCTCCACATTACTTGCATACTACATTGCAGTAGGACAATCCCAAGGATTTTCAAGTAAACAACTACGTGGAACAACACAAAATGATATACTAAAAGAATACATTGCAAGAAACACCTACATCTATCCTCCAGAACCTTCCATGAGAATAATTGGTGATATGATTGGATATTGTGCCACTGAAGTTCCACAATGGTATCCTGTTTCAATTTCTGGCTATCATATTAGAGAAGCTGGTTCAAATGCAGTACAAGAAATTGCATTCACCATTGCAAATGCTATACAATACATAGAAACCTGTCTTGCCCAAGGACTAAAAATTGATGAATTTGCTCCAAGATTATCATTTTTCTTCTGTTGCACCATTGAATTCTTTGAAGAGATTGCAAAATTCAGAGTTGCAAGAAAGGTTTATGCAAAAATCCTAAAAGAAAGATTCCACGCAAAGAATGAAAAATCATTACAGTTAAAATTCCATACTCAAACAAGTGGTGAATCATTAACTGCACAACAACCTGACAACAATATTGTTCGTGTTGCAATGCAAACAATGGCTGCCGTTTTAGGAGGAACACAATCACTCCATACAAATTCCCGAGATGAGGCATTAGCACTTCCAACCGAAGAATCTGCAAAAATTGCATTAAGAACTCAACAGATTGTTGCATCTGAATCTGGTATTACAAAAACAGTAGACCCAATGGCAGGCTCACATTATTTGGAAGAACTATGCGATGAGATTGAAGAACAAACTTGGGCATATCTTAAAAAAATTGATAAAATGGGCGGTTCACTCAAAGCAATTGAAAAAGGATTCTTCCAAGCTGAGATAAGACAAAATGCATATCGTATCAAAAAAGAAGTAGATGATTCCTCACGAGTTTTAGTCGGCGTCAACAAATTTGTTGATGAGGTTGAGGCAAAACAAAAACTACTCAGAATTGACGATTCTCTAGGAAGAAAGCAGGAAAAAGCTATCAAAGCATTAAGAAAATCACGTGATAATAAAAAAACAAACAATGCCTTATCAAAATTACAGGCTGCAGCAGATACAGACCAAAATTTGATGCCATTCATTGTAGATTCAGTCAAGACGTATGCTACAACTGGAGAAATTAGTAATACATTACGAGAAGTATTTGGCGAGTATAGGCCAAAAGAGGTATTCTAAATGAAAATTGATCATATCGCAATTGCTGTAAATGATGTTGAAGCATCTGCCAAAGTGTACCAAAAAGCACTAGGAATTGATGAAATTGAATTTGAAACTGTAGAAACTGAAGGAGTTAAGGTTGCCATTATTCCTATGGAAAATGGACGAATTGAATTAATGCAACCAACCAAAGATGATAGTCCAATCAAAAAATTTCTTGATAAAAAAGGTCCAGGCTTACACCACATGGCTTTGGAAACTGATAACATTGATGGTGAAGTTGAACGTATGGAAGGCTGTGGAGTTCAATTCTTAGGTAAGGTTCGTCCAGGTTCTGCCGGAACAAAAGTTACATTCATTCATCCAAAATCTTTGGAAGGTGTTTTGGCTGAATTATGTTCACATCCAAAATAAAAGAGGAAATAGAAAATGGACACTTTTGATGCAATTAAAACAAGACGTGCAATAAAAAAATTTGACAACACCTACAAAATGAGTGATGAGCAAGTACAATCTTTGATGAAACTTACTTTGCTTTCTCCTACTAGCTATAATCAGCAAAACTGGAGATTTGTCACTGTAACTGATCAAAAAGTAAAAGAACAAATCCATGTTGCTGCTCGTAATCAGGCCCAGCCATTAGACGGTTCTTTAGTAATCCTACTCTGTGGAAACATGAATGCTTGGAAAGACGATCCTATGAGATATTGGAAAAACCATCCTCTTGAAAAACAAGAGCATGTACGAGATGCAATGCACAAAAAATATTCGGACAGTCCTCAAAATAGAAGAGATGAGGCAATGCGTTCATGTGGATTTGCTGCACAAACCATCATGCTTGCTGCAAAACAAATGGGTCTTGACTCTTGCCCTATGGTTGGTTTTGAATATGATGAGATGGCAAAGATCATCAATCTTCCATCAGACCATATCATCGTAATGATGATTGTCGTTGGAAAGGCAGCTTCTCCTGCAGCAGAACGTGGTGGACAATTATCATTAGATGAAGTAGTTTTTGAAAACAAATTCAATTAATCCTTCAAAACATCTACCATGAATTTTTAAATTGAACATTTTCTCAATTCTTGTATGAATGACAAACAGGTAATGGGGGTCGTAGTTGTATTAATCAGCATAATTGGTCTCTTTCTAGGCGTAACCAACTTTTTTGGCTAGTTCAAAAATTGTTAAATCTATCAAACTGCCAAAAATAGTACTTGAATCTGTATTTTATTGCACTATTTGTATTGGTAATTGCTATTGCGCCAGGTACTGTATTTGCAGAAACCGTAATGGATAAGGATGTATTTGCTCCTGGGGCTCAATTTGATTCTAAACCTCTAGATGAGGCTCAGCAAGAAGAAGAGGATTTGACTCAAATTTGGACATATGCAGTAATCGCTGTAATAGGCATGATTATTGCAAGAATTGCATTTCAGGTTGTTAAGAAAAGAATGTCTAGGTCTACCTAGTCAGTTTGTTAAAACAATCTGCACATAAATCGTCTCTAGTAGTCATTCCACGTGGTAATTTGAAATTAAATTTTCTTACATCTGAAACTGAAAATTTTTGCATGAATCTTTTTAGCTCTTTTTTACATTTGTAGCATAGGTGTTTTCCTTCTAAAAGGAATCTCAAATTTAATCTGCTAAGAGTTGGTAAATCTGTCACTCCAAAAAACACCATCATGTTTACCATGTATGGGTTTTCTGTGATAATTTGATCAAGTTGTGCTCTTTCCCCAGCTATCGCTAAATCAATCATTTCTCTCCATTTATCTCGAAGAATTTCTAGATATTCTTCTATCTTTTCGTCCCCTTTTCCTGTTAATTCTATGATTAATTTTTTTTGTCCAAACAGACCTGTGCTGGAACTTGATCTTATCAATTCACTGTTGTCTAAAATATCTAAAATTTTCACTAGCTCATCTTTTTTTAAATTAACTCCATTTTTTATTCCGCCAAACGTTGTGATGCCTTTTTTTACAGCACCCATTACCTTGAGGTCATTGGTATCTAATTCCACAAACAAATAGAATACTACTATCTTAAAACTTCAGCGGCAAATTCGGTTGCAGCCACGGCTTTTCCTATCAAGGAGCCAACTAAAATTGTTAAACCTATTGACATCCATAATGTTGGTTGAATGTCGTATGGTCTTGCTGCTTTCTCAAATCTTGACATATGTCTGAAATTATTTATATACAAAATTTAACCGACACGCACTTTGATGACTAGTTCTAATTTTTTTATTCTAAAATTTGAAACAACAAGCCTAAGTAGTTGTAGTTAGCACTATTCCCATGGAAAATTTTGATTCTAGTATAATTGAGCCAATTGAAATGAGAATGGTAAAACCATCTCCATTTGAAGTTCGTCATAAAATTGATAAAAAATCTTCAGAATTTCGTTCTCTTGTAAAAAGCATCTCTGAACATGGACTTTTACAGCCAATTTTAGTCAGACCTGTATCTCATGGATTTGAAATTGTTGCAGGATATCGTAGATTTGAAGCGTGCCGTTCTCTACGATGGAGACATATTCAATCAAAAATTCGAGAATTAAGTGACAAACAAACCTATGAAATTCAACTGACTGAGAATATCCAAAGACAATCTTTTACTCCTCTTGAAGAGGCAGAAGCCTTCAAAAAATACGTTGATGATTTTGGCTGGGGAGGTGTTTCAGAATTGGCCAGTAAAATTGAAAAAAGTGAGGAATATGTATCTCATAGAATTCAGCTATTGAAACTCCCATCTAATGCAAAAAAGCAACTTATGCAAAATATGATTTCTGTTAGCCAAAGTTTAGAACTTTTGGGTGTGCCTTCAGATGAGCAGGCTGAAATGACTAGACGAATATATGATGAAAAACTTACAGTAAAACAGATTCGTTCTATCAAAAAAGCAAAAGCATCTAAGAAGGATGTATTGGAAACAAAAAAAGAGCAATCTCATAAAATCACCAAAAAAACAAAACTTGGTCTGAAGATGGCATTAACTAGAATTGATTCTGTTGCCAATGAGGCTCATACCATTTCTGATCCTAAGATACGTAGTGAAGTTGTCACATACATGATGGACTTGAGATACAAATTACATGAATTATTGGACGAAACTATCCATTTTGAAAGAGTAACTCTAAAGAAAAATCTTAAAATTTAAAGAAATGGCGGCATCCATTCTTTGAGAAATTCTTTGTGTTCTTTTTCGGTATATGAAAGGGCGTGTAATGAGACCTCTTTTGTTGGGGCGAAATCATACACTTGATATGTCTGAATAATATCTCCAAATAGATTTCTGAAAATATCTGTCTCCTCGTCTGCTATTTCGACAGATGGAAATGCTCTGATTGTAATCCAATCTAATCCTCCTTTGGTACTTCCAGAAAATACAACAAATGGTGCATCTGTTAGATATTTCTTCAAACTTTCAGTTCTCTTTTTTAGAGATTGAGATACCTTGAATGTAATTAGTGTAGTTCTAATAATTCTCTGTGGTAATTTTGTTGGGTTTATTGTAATTGAATATCCTGTTATAATTCCCTCTTCAGTTAATTTTGAAATTCTTGATTCAATTTCCTCTTGAGTAATACTATGTCCAAATCCTTTCAGAAAATCCCATATTTCTGCTGAATCTTGTCTTGAATCCTTTGACAATGTTGAGATAATTAATTCGTCAATTTCGTCTGTCATGATGCTGATTTAGCGTTTCAGAATATGTAAGGGTTTCAGTTAGTTCATGCCTAATTAGCACTATGAGTTTAAATAATAATCGTGTCATGTTTAGTGATTGTCGTACATACTTGATGAAAGTGTAGGTTATCTTGTTTTGATTGGAGTGGGAATGCTAATGGCATCTGTTGTATTAATTTTGGTAAAAGCTGAAACAAAATGGCTTGGAACAAAAAAAACATTTGAGTGGTTTTCTACTGCTGGCCGAACTGTAAAAACTGGTTTGATAGTTACATCTGTAGTATCTGCGTGGACGTGGGCTGCCACATTACTACAATCATCTACTGTAGCATATCAGTATGGAGTCAGTGGTCCATTTTGGTATGCTGCAGGTGCATCAATTCAAGTTGTACTTTTTGCAATACTGGCAATTGAACTGAAACGAAAATCTCCAATGTCTCACACATTTCCTGAAATGATTAATGCCCGTTTTGGTAAATCATCTCACAAAGTCTTTCTAAGTTTTGCATTTCTTACAAACATCATAGTCACTGCAATGCTTGTTTTGGGTGGTGCAGCAGTTGTAAACGCTCTCACCGGAATAGATGTCTATATCGCAGCATTTTTGATTCCTGTAGGTGTAATTGCATACACGTTATTTGGAGGACTGAAAGCCACATTCCTTGCTGAATATTTCAACACCGCATTCATCTTTGTGGTCGTTTTGATCTTTGTCTCTGCCATCTATTTCACAAATGAAGATATTGGTGGTATTTCTGGAATGTTTGAAAAACTATCTGAGGCTGCTGTCATGTCTCCTGTTGATGGAAACGCTGCAGGTTCATTTCTTACTTTGGCATCCGTTGGTGCATTAATCTTTGGTATTATCAACATCGTGGGAAATTTTGGAACTGTGTTTGTAGACCAATCCTATTGGCAACGGGCAATTGCATCTAGACCTCGTTCTGTCGTTCCTGGATTTTTGGTAGGAGGTCTTGCATGGTTTGCAATTCCATTTGCTTTGGCAACAACATTAGGTCTTGCAGCAGTTGCGGTAAATCTGCAACTTACTCCTTTAGAGATTAGCTCTGGATTGGTGGCACCTCTTGCGGCTGCTCACATTTTAGGCGACGTCGGCGCAATACTCATGCTTACTGTTCTATTTACCGCAGTTACAGCTGCAGGTTCTGCACAACTAATTTCGGTATCTTCTCTTATCACCTATGATGTATTTAGAACATACATCAAACCGTCTTCCACTGGACGTCAGTTGATGAGAATCTCCAGATATTCTATTCTTGGTTTTGGTCTTGGAATGGGTGCACTAGCATCAATACTATTCATGTCTGGCATTAGTTTACAGTATGTTTATCTGGCAATGGGTGTGCTGATTGGTTCTGCTGTAGCTCCAATATCGCTTGCTATATTGTGGAAAAACACCAATCGATATGTCGCAACATCTGCTGCAATAATTGGATTGGGTTGTGGTGTAACTGTTTGGTTAGGATATGCATTTTCTACCTCTGGTGAAATATCTCTTGCATCTACCTCTGACATGTTTGCACTCTTGGCAGGAAATCTTGCATCCATCTTAACCAGCCTAGCAATTACTGTAATTGGAAGTCTATTCAGACCTGAAAATTTCAACTTTTCCAAACTCAAACATGAAATATTTGTCGTTGATGAGACAATTCGGAAAAGGCTTGAAAAAGAGACAAATGAGGAATCTCTCCAAAAAGCATCTGGATTTAGTAAACGATATGGTTTGTCATTAACTCTAATTTTGGTAGTAGCTTGGCCAATTCCATTATTCTTCTCAAATTATGTATTCACTTCGACTGTCTATCATGTATGGATATGGGTTGCAATATTATGGGCTGTAGCTGCCGCATCTATGATCTGGATTCTTCCAATTATTCAATCTAGGGATGGTATCTCACACGTTTTGAAAAATATTGTAAAATCATCGAAACCTCGTAAAACTGACAAGTATGGGCATGATTTGAGTGATAATGAAATTGCACAAAAAATTCTTGTTGCAGTTGACGGCTCTGTCTCGTCGATGCGCGCTTTGAATTATGTCAATTATGTAATGAAAGAATCATCAAACATCAAGGTATATCTCACACATATCATCGAGTGGTCTGATGACGATGAATCAATGGATGAGGAAATGACTGTCAAAATGGAACAAGATGGAAGAAAAATGCTTTTAGGAATTTCTCTGCCAAGCAAGCTAAAAAATTATGAAAGAATTGTAAAGCTTGGAGATCCTGCAAAAAAAATATCTGAACTTGCATCTTCATTTAATGTTGATACTATTGTAATGGGTCGTAGAGGTCTAAGTGATACTGATTCTGATTTAGGACATGTAACATCGAAGGTACTTTCTCTTTCATCCAAACCAATCGTATTGGTTTAGTGTTCTTGATATAACAAAAATAAAATTACTTTTTCTTAAATAAAAAAATCCAAGTCGACGTCGACTATTGCATATGTCATTATGAATTTTGGAAATTAATACATTCAATTCTCAATTCTTGGAATTGATATATAACAAAAAGTTCTGAGTACATCGATGAAAATTAGTTCTGTTGTAGTATTGTCGATGTTTCTTGTATCGATTGCATCGATGGGACTAATTCAAAATGCGGATGCAGCTGGCGCAATTGAAGGTGAGTTTAAACTTGGAGAAGTGTTAGACGAATCCGTCGGTTGGTTTATTGTTGTTGGTCTTGGAATGGTCTTTGCCGGAATCATATCTGCCGAGATTAAGATTGAAGAAAAATACCTTGGTAACATCCAAAGTTCTGAAGGATTCAACACTGCTGGAAGAATCATTAAAACTGGTTTAACTGCAGCAGCAATCGTGTCAGCATGGACTTGGGCTGCCACGCTACTTCAATCTTCTACTGTCGCGTATCTTTACGGTGTAAGTGGTCCGTTCTGGTACGCTGCAGGTGCAACAATCCAGGTACTTTTGTTCGGAATTTTAGCCATAGAATTGAAACGAAAGGCTCCAAACGCACACACATTTTTGGAAATCATTAGAGCACGATTCGGTGCTGGTACTCACAAAATTTTCTTAGGTTTTGCATTAACATGTAACATGATTGTAACTGGCATGCTCCTACTTGGAGGTGCAGCCGTAGTAAACGGACTTACCGGAATGGACATTTCTCTAGCAGCATTCTTAATCCCAGTCGGAGTCATGATTTACACTCTGGTAGGCGGACTTAAGGCTACATTTGTGGCGGATTACATGCACACGGTCATAATCTTCATAGTGATTCTAACATTTGTTGCAATGGTCTTCTTCATCAGCCCAATTACTGGTGGTATAGAGGGCATGTATAACAAACTGGTGGAGGCGGCTGCGCTTAACCCTGTACTAGAGCCAACCTTTGTTGAAGGTGAGCCTGGTAATGCAATGGGTGCTTACTTGACAATGGCCTCGGCAGGAGGGTTAATCTTTGGAGTTATCAATATTGTAGGAAACTTTGGAACTGTCTTTGTTGACCAGGCTTACTGGCAACGTGCAATTGCTGCACAACCAAGTTCCACTGTAAAGGGATTCTTACTTGGTGGAATGTGCTGGTTCGCAATTCCATTTACACTAGCAACTACTATGGGACTTACTGCGGTGGCGCTTGATGTGGAGCTAACTCCAGAGCAGGTGCAGCTCGGACTTACAGTTCCAGCAGCAGCATCCGTACTAATGGGTGAGATAGGTGCCATCATGGTACTAGTAATGCTGTTCATGGCTGTGACTTCGGCAGGATCTGCAGAATTAATTGCGGTGTCATCGTTGCTTACTTACGATATTTACCGAACGTACAAGAATCCGAATGCTACAGGCAAGCAGCTACTCAAAGTCAGTCGTGCGGTTATAGTTGCGTTTGGACTTGGAATGGGTGCGCTTGCGGTCGTTCTGTTAGGAATGGGATTAAGCTTAGGATTTGTATACTTGGCCATGGGCATATTGATTGGCTCGGCGGTTATACCTATCGCGTTAACGATTATTTGGAATAAAACCACCCGTGCGGGTGCTGTTGCAGGAGCTTTGATTGGTGTAGTCCTCTCATTGACAACCTGGACAAGCGTTGCAGCATCAGAAGCTGACGGAGTTATAGATATCGCCTCACTAGGTGGTGCATTCCCAATGCTTTACGGAAATGTAGTTGCAATATTATCATCTGGATTAATCTGTGTAGTAGTTAGTCTTGCTCAGCGTAAGACATTCGACTGGAAAGACTTGGACAAACATATGTCACTTGTCACTGACGACATGGAACAACACGAAATCACTGCAACAGAAGCAGCAAAGCGTGAACAAGACGAAGAACAACTAAAGAAAGCCTTCAAGTTCAGTGTTAGAGGTGGAGGCTTACTCACTTTGATATGTGTAGTCTTCTGGCCAATGCCATTATACTTCTCAGGATATGTATTCGACTTTGGATTCTACGGACTATGGGTAGGAATCGCAATTGCCTGGGTCAGCTGTGCAGCAGCAATCATCATCTTCATGCCGATTGTAGAAGCAAGAAAAGGCATTGCGCAAGTTGCAAGCGGCAAGAAGGCAACGGGCTAATCCCCCATTTTTCTCATTTTAGTTATGTATTTACCAAAAATTCCCTTGAATTTTCCCCAAAAATTCTTTTTAATGTTGGAGGATATGCTTTAACATGACGTCATGTAGCGGTTGTGGCCTCGTGCTTGGCATGAAGAAATACAAATTCAATAAATTTTGGAGAATTCCAGGAAGTTTTTGTAAACCTTGCATGTTAAAAATTGGTCAAGATTGGGAAAAAAATGGCAAAGTAACATTACCACAAAAACCATGTGATTTGTGTCAGACTGAATTTTTCTTCCTAAACACTGCATGGCAAGGAAAGAAGCAAAAGCACTTTTGTAATATTTGTCATAAGGTAGCTGCAAGCGGCGTACTTCCAGACAAGAGCCGTGGTGATATGAAACAGAAGCTACCTATTCCAATGCTCATTATTGGTGCACTTGGAGGTTT
>CACDFH010000002.1 GCA_902552015.1 uncultured marine group I thaumarchaeote
ACGTTAGAAAAGCAATTGATGACATTGATGGAATTGAAAATTTTGATATGAAAGTTACTGCAAAAGTTATGGAAGGCCGTTCACTTGATGATGATTCACTAGCTACAGTCAAAAATGTAATTGGTGTTGCTAGCGGAAAAGGTGGTGTTGGAAAATCTACCGTATCATTGAATCTTGCACTTGCATTATCTCAAACAGGTGCAAAGGTTGGATTACTTGATGCAGATATCTACGGACCAAGTATTCCATTGATGTTGGGAATGAAAGATGGTGCAATGGAAGTAGAAGACAACAAATTACAACCTGCAACATTCAATGATCTCAAAGTTGTATCTTTTGGATTCTTTGCAGAACAAGAACATCAAGCAGCAATTTACCGTGGACCAATTATTTCTGGAATTTTAAAACAATTTTTAGTTGACACAAACTGGACAGACCTTGATTATCTCATAGTTGATCTTCCTCCAGGTACTGGTGATATCCCATTAACACTAGCACAAACAATTCCGATTACTGGAATTTTAGTTGTAACTACTCCACAAGATGTTGCAAGTAATGTTGCAGTAAAAGCAATTGGAATGTTTGACAAACTTAACGTACCAATACTTGGAGTTGTAGAAAACATGAGTTATTTCTCATGTCCTGACTGTTCAAACAAACATTACATCTTTGGTAATGGTGGTGCAAAAAAGATTAGTGAAAAACATGAAATTCCATTCTTAGGAGAAATTCCATTAAATTCTGGAATTATGGAAGGTTCTGATTTAGGTAAACCTGTCATGATGACAGATACTGAATCTCCAAGTGCAGATGCATTTAGAATTGCAGCAAAAAATGTTGCAGCACAATGTAGTATTGTTGCAGCAAAACTACAAGAAGAAATACAAGCAGAAGCTACTACAAACTAGTACATGATTTTACCTTCAAACCTACGTGATGAATTAAAAATTCCTCTGGGAAAATTAATTCCAAATGATTCATCTGAAAAAGAATCTTACATTCGAAAAATCTATTCTGAGAAAGTTGTAATTACTGTTGGAGATGCAACATCTGAATTACTTTTAGACATGGGCTTGGTTCCGTTATTACACATAGTTGACGGACAAGAAAAACGTGAGAAACGTTCTCCTCCTGAAACTGAATCAATCAATACTGAATTAACCATAAAGAATAATCCTGGTGAAATCAGTACTGAGAGTTTCAATCTTGTAAAAACCATCTTTGATCAAAAACCTCCTATTCGATTGTTGGTAGATGGAGAAGAAGATTTGTTGGTTTTACCTGTATGCCTATTTGCACCTGAAAATTCAGTTGTAATGTATGGTCAACCAAATGAAGGATTAGTCGTTGCTGAGATAACTGATGAAGTCAGAGACAAGGTTCAAAAAATAGTAAATCAAATGAAATAAGGGATGATGAGACGGTGGCTGTATGACTTGTGATTACAACACTAAACTCTGACCATCTTTTACACTTTGCCAAGATCATTTGACATAATCCAATAAAGTCTGAAATTTTGAATCTAATCATGAAGCTAGATGATGAGCTCCGTTTGGTAATATTGGAAAAAGTAGGAATATACTCAAAAAGATTTTCAACTCCTGAACCACAAGTCTTCTTTACTAACAAAGAAGTGATGTCTGCTCCAAAAGAAATTACTGAAGGTTGCAGAACTACGGCTTACAAGTATTATGGAGTTTCATACATGGAAAAAAACACCATATTCATCAATGTAAAGAAAATCCCTGATGAGAAGACTTTGGAAAACACAATTGTACATGAATTGATTCACCAAAGATTTCCATATCTGAGTCATGGTAAAAGATTCAACAAATTAGTCCGTCAAGGCTTGCGTGGAAAGACATTTGATCCATATAGGAAAAGAAATTCTACCAAAATCTCTTGTTGATTTATATTCTTCACAGATTCGTTTTTCAAATATACGATGGCTACTGATAATTTTCTAGGTCTACCTTTAGAGGTAATTATCCCAATTCTTGCCGCAATAGCATCATTTGCAGTTGCTGCTGGATATACTGGCTGGGTTGCTAAACAAAACCCTGGTACAAAACAAATGCAGGAAATATCTGAAGCCGTAAGAGTTGGTGCAGCAGCATTTTTGAGACGTGAAATGAGAATTATTGTTCCAATAGCAATTGGATTATCTGTTATCATTGGATTCTTTATTGGTGATTCAAACGGAATTGCCTTTGCAGTAGGTGCAACACTTTCTGCAGTTGCAGGATTCATCTCACTAAAAGTTACAGTAAAGGCTGCAGTAAGGGCAGCACATGCAACAGGTTCTGGATTAGGAAAAACTTTCGCTATTACATTTAGAGGCGGTGCAACAGTAGGTCTTGCAGTTCCTGCAATGGCACTAGCTGCAACTGCAATCTTATACATGATTTATCCAAACCCAATTACCATTGCCGGTATCGGAATTGGTGCAAGTCTAATTGCATTGTTCATCAGAATTGGTGGTGGAATTTTCACAAAGGCTGCAGATATGGGTGCAGACTTGGTAGGTAAAGTCGAAGCAAACATTCCTGAAGACGACCCACGAAACCCTGCTACAATTGCAGATAACGTAGGTGATAATGTAGGAGATGCAGCAGGCATGGGCTCAGACGTATACGAATCATACATTGTAACAATTTTAGCATCATTACTAATTGCAGCACTAATTGGTTCACCAGAAAACTTTGCATACCCAATCCTAATTGGAGCATCTGGATTAGTAGCATCAATCATTGGTACTGCAACAATTGGTTCAAGAAAGATTACTGATGTGATGAAGCCGCTGAATATCTCATTTTATGTATCAGCAGCAATCGCAATTGCACTAAACTTTGTATTTACTTACATGATTTTGGGAACAACTCCAATTGCTTATGCACTATTTGGCGCTACAGTCATCGGTGTAATTCTGGTTCCAGTAATACAAAAGATTACAGACTATTACACAAACGCAAACTCTAAACCTGTTGTAGAAATCTCTGAATCTGCAAAGTGGGGTTATGCATCATTAACATTAATGGGAATTATCAAAGGCTTACAATCAACCGGACCATTCATGATTGCACTAGTTGCAGCAATTATCATTTCATTTGCAATTACATCTGCAGCAGCACCAGAAGGTACTGACCCATTACTATACGGAATCTTTGGTACTTCACTAACTGCAATGGCTATGCTATCTCTTGCAGGAATTGTTCTTTCAATTGACGCATTTGGACCAATTGCAGACAACGCAGGAGGTATTGTAGAAATGACAGAAATGGGTGAAGAAAATCGTAAAATTACTGATGAAATTGACGCAGTCGGAAATACGACAAAGGCTGTAACCAAAGGCTTTGCAATTGCAAGTGCAGCACTAGCAGCATTGGCAATGATTCAAGCATTTCAATTCGAAGCATCACACTATTTCCAAGACATGGTAATTGACTATGGACTATCAAACCCATCTGTTATCATCGGACTCTTAGTTGGTGGATTAATTCCATTTATCATCACAGGCCAGTTAATCAGCGGCGTAGAACGTGCAGCAAAGAAAATGGTCTATGAAGTTAGAAGACAATTCAAAGAAGATCCTGAAATTTTAACCGGTAAATCAAAACCTGATTATGCAAAATGTGTAGACGTTGCAACACTTGCATCAATTGGAGAACTATGGAAATCAGCATCAGTAGCAGTAGCAGCACCAATCATTGTTGGTGTATTATTAGGTCCATCTGCAGTTGCAGGTCTCTTAATGGGAGCAGTTGTTTCTGGAATCTTCTTAGCATATCACCTGGCAAACACCGGTGGTGCATGGGATAACGCAAAGAAACTCATTGAAATGAAAGGTGAAAAGGGTACTGAAGAACACAAAGTCGCAGTAGTCGGTGATATCATTGGTGATCCTTACAAAGACACAGCAGGTCCTGCACTAAACACAGTAATCAAACTCTTAAACACAATTGCAATCGTATTCGTACCAGTATTCTTTGCAATTATTGTATTATAGTAAAATACTATATCTTTTAGAGAATTATAGTAATCGTGTTATCTAAAACCATCTTCATGTTTATTGGCTGCATATTTGGAAGCGTTGCAGGAATATTTCCAAGTAATCTGATAATGTTTTACGGCTTTACTACTGAAACATTCAGCATGTCCATTCCTTTCATTGTAGTGGGTGTAGTGGGAGTTGTAGTCTGCTTTCATTTTGCTCACAAAGCAGAAAATGTACAGTCTGAAACATCTTAGAAACTTTTATCAATAAATTACTTGTATAATGAATACGAAAAATATACTGATTTTATCAATAATCTTCACTTTTACTATTGGACTTTATGCCGCACCTAGTGCATTTGCTGAACACAGCATGAATGCAACAGTAGAGAACGCAGAAGGTTCTTCCGTACCGGGATGTGAACCAGATTGTTTCTTACCTTCAACAGTTACCATTGGTGTTGGTGGAATGGTTACATTTGCTAACAATGATTCTGCAGCACACACATCAACATCTGGAACTGGTGCAGATGGACCAAGTGGTGTATGGGACAGCTCATTAGTTATGATGGGTGGAGCATACACAACTCCCGCATTAGATGCAGGTGAATATCCTTACTTTTGCATGGTGCATCCATGGATGGAAGGGTTGGTTATAGTAACTGATGATCATAGTGCTACAACATCTGAACCAGAACCGGAACCGGAACCTACACCAACAACAACTTCAACATCTGCAAACACAGTTGAAAATGCTCAAGGCTCTGGTGCTCCGGGATGTGAACCTGATTGTTTCATTCCTGCAACAATTACAATTAATCCGGGTGAGTCTGTTACATTCGCTAACAATGATTCATCCCCACATACATCTACAGGTGGAACTGCAGAAGGTGGACCAAATGGCATTTGGGACAGTTCATTAATTTACATGGGCAGTTCATACACAACTCAGCCATTATCTGAAGGAACTTATCCTTACTTTTGCATGGTGCATCCATGGATGGAAGGATTAGTAATTGTTGGTGAAGGTAGTGCAACTCCATCACAAGCAGAATCTTCACAAGCACAAGCTGAAGCTGCTGAAAGAATAGCAGCTGCAGAAGCTGCGGCACAAGCAGCTGAAGAAGCAGCAAAGGCTGCTGAAGCAGAAGCAGCTGCACGTATTGCAGAAGCTGAAGCTGCTGCACGAATAGCTGAAGCAGAAGCTGTAGCAAAGGCAGCTGAAGAAGCAGCACAAGCAGCTGAACAAGCATCTCAGGACAGAATTGAAGCTGCAGCAGTCAATGAAAAAATAGAGATTACAATGGACTTTACAAATGATTCAGACGTTCAACAGTCATTTGCACTAATTGTACAGATTAAAGACTCTAACAACACTACAATCTCACTATCACACGTTACTGGAATGTTGGGTGCTGGTCAAACACTAGACCAAGTCTTATCATATACGCCAACTGAGGCAGGCTCATACACGGTTGAGAAATTCCTATGGAATAACTTTGCAGATCCTACTGCATTAACTGACAGCAAAGAAACGTTCTCACTAACGGTATCTTAAAAATAAAATAAAAAAAGATTATAGAATTAACAGCCTTCCATCTTTTGGATGAAATAACCTTTCTCTTTAATCTCGTTTTCTACTGGTTCTGGGGCGCCTTGTGTGTGACAGAATTGACATTCCTCTCCTGTTACAGTTGCACCTTCTTCACCAACAGTTGCTAGCCATTCTTTTGCGTATGCAATTGCTTGATCATGATCTTGCTTATCGGTAATAACATCGAAATGCATTGTATGACCATCTTTGGCTTTAACATAAGTGTCGTAGACATGTATATCCATTGCCATATTCATGTTCCAAAATTAGTTCTATTTAATTTATCACTATATTATTGAAATTTGTTTCACGTTCTCATCCTGTAAAATGAAACAGTTCATTTCTTTTGTTAGACCTGAATAAATTATCCAAGGGAAAGGATTCACTCTCATGAATTTTTTGTCAGTCTCTGAAGGTTGGGCTTCTGATTCTGGATGTGAATGAAAGATACAAACTATTTCCATGTTTGATTTTTTTGCCTTTTGGTCTACTTCGAATTCCTTATCTGGTGAAATTGTAAACATAACTTCAGACTTTGTAGTATTTTCAGTAAGTACTACTTCTTTTACGGTCCAATTTTCATCAGTTTCGTTTCCAACTAGAATTGCACAGGACTCGTATGGCTTTTCAGCTTCTGCATATTTTGCTAGTTCTTCTTTGTCCTTTTCTGATAAAATAATAGATTTATTCACTATTGTTATTCTATAGGCTCTTCTATAATTATTGTTGATACCATCCATGGGTGAACAATACACATGTATTCGTATTCTCCAATGTCTAACTTGTTAGAATCAAGTTTGTACGATTCTCCAGCACTTAACAGTCCTGTGTCAAATGTTTCTCCAAAATCTACTGAACTTGTGGCAGTATGTGCTACATCATCATCATTTACCCATTCTATGACGTGTCCTTGTGGAACTAACGCTTCATCTGGGTCATAGTCTGGAGCTCCTTGCTCTGCAGAACCTGCTAGCATTGAAATTACAAACAATGGTCCTTCTGGAATTGCTTCTTCTACAACAACTTCTTCAATTTCTTCAACTTCTGTTGCAACTAGATATTGATCTGGTCCTACAAATCCAAATACTATGTAAAGTCCAATTCCCGTACCAAATGCAAGTACAAAGATTACTCCAACAGGTTTTGCATATGTTGGCATCTTCATTGCAAAGTAGGAAATTACAATTGCTGGAATTGAAATCATGATTAATAATCCTGCGAACAATGGCAATGTTGAATTCTCTGTCATCGTTGTTGCAAATGTTCCAAATCCTAGAGTAATTGAAATGATTACTAAAACGGTTGCTTTGGTACGATTGGATGTTGAAACTCCTCCTTCCAAAATACCTGCTGCTAAAATTATCAATCCAAACATGAAAAGTAATCCGGTTAAGGCATGCATTCCATCAATGAATGTGTGGGCAATTCCAGAATATGATGTGACAAGACCTGCAAGTCCAATTGCAGTTAGCCCTCCTCCTGGCATGATTAGATCCCAATTACTCAATTCTGCTTTGATGCTTTTAGAGTATTATTTTATCCTTATGTAACAACAAAGATCCCTATTAGAAGGGAATAAATTCGATACATCGAAAATATGAGTATATTGGGAATAAAAGAAATAATTGAGATTTCGAAACCAAGAATTGTCGTTCTTCTTGTAATTACTGCTGTTACATCGATGTATGCAGCAAGTAAGCTAATTGGACCTGAATTGGACACTTGGGGATTAATTCATATCATTATTGCAGGTGGTTTGGCATCTGCTGGTTCAAGTGCATTGAATCACTACTATGATAGAGACATTGATCCATTAATGGAACGAACAAGTACTAGACCAATTCCTTCTGGAAGAATTAAACCAAATTCTGTTTTGATTTATGGTTTGACAGTAAGTGTAATTTCTGTTGTATATGGCGCTTTAGCTTTGAATTATGTTTCAGCATTTTTCATTGCACTTGGAATATTTTTCTATGTCATAATTTACACTGCATGGTTAAAGAGACTAAATTCTTCCAATATTGTAATTGGTGGTTTTGCAGGTAGTGCAGCATCTATGGCTGGATGGTCTGCAGCAACAGGCTCTATGGATATACTGGGATTTTTAATCGGATTCCTTGTTTTCGTTTGGACTCCTTCACACTTTTGGTGTCTTGCAATGAAAATGAAAGACGAGTACTCTACAGCCAAAGTTCCAATGCTTCCAGTACTAATTGGAATGGAAAAAACATCAAAGTACATTTTGATTAATACTATAATCTTACTTCCGTATTCATTAATGCTGTATGCATTTGGTATGGGTCTTGTTTATACCGCAATTGCAGCTGCCTCTGGTGGTCTAATGCTTGTATATCACTACAAATTAACAAAAGAGCCAACATCAGACTTTGCATGGAAAGCATACAAGGTCACTGCACCATACTTGACAATAATTTTCTTAGCTGTTGCATTAGATGCAGCATTTCATTTTAGATTTTAAGAGTTAGGAAAACTGGCTTCGTAGTCTTTTTCTTGTGTTTCTTTTATTTGCTCTTCGTATTCATCTTCTTCAATTTTTTCAGTAACTGCTTCAATTCTTCTATTATCTTTTGTTACCCATGATACGTTAATCAATCCCATAATTTCCAAATCAAGTAAAACTTTGTTGAACTTACCTTCGGTCATAACTGTACTTTCTTTTGTAAGTGCTTTTTCTAATTCTTTATCAGTCCAGTTTTCTTTCTGTTTGATGATATCTAATAGATGATTTCTTATTGGAATTGTCATGTCAATCTAACCGTAAAACGTTTTGTCAGCCTCTCGTGGAATTATGTTTGATGCACCTTCTTTAATCTTCTCATACCATGTTTCAACCTCTTTTGTTATTGATGGTCTGATTCTCTTCAATCCTGCAGCAAAGTCTTTACTTGTAATTTCTTTAGAATTGTTTTGCATTGCTTCTACAGCAGCTTCTCTACATAGTGATGCCAAATCTGCACCTGAATAACTCTGTGTGGCAACTGAAATCTCATTCAAATCTACATCTTTTGATAATGGCATGCCGTCTGTTAGTATCTTAATTATCTCTAGACGTCCCTTCTCGTCTGGTGGACTGACAAAGACATTCAAGTCCAATCTGCCTGTTCTTAACATTGAACTATCAATCAAATCTGGTCTGTTTGTAATTCCTATGATGACTACTCTTGACGTTGTTCCTTCTTCCATCTCTGTTAGCATTTGACTGAGTATGTTTTCTCCAATTCCTCCTCCCTCTTCTCCATTTTTCATTTTTGCTAGTGAGTCTAATTCGTCAAAAATTATTACACATGGTGATGATGCTTTTGCTTTTCGGAAAATTTCTCTTATTGCTTTTTCTGATTCACCAACCCATTTTGATAGTATTTCTGGTCCTCTAACGAGAATCATGTTTCCTCCGCTTTCAGTAGCTAAGGCTCTTGCCAAAATTGTTTTCCCACATCCCGGTGGTCCGTACAACAATGCACCTTTTGGTGGTTTTATTCCCATTCTACTGAATTTCTCAGGATCATTCATTGCAACTATCAAGTTATCTTGAAGAATGTGTTTTGATTCTTCTAGTCCTCCTACATCTTCCCAAAAAACTTTCGAGCGTTCTACATAGAACTCTCTCATTGCTGTAGGAATTACGCCGTGCATGGCATCATAAAAGTCGATTAATTTTACTTCCATTGATTGTAGAACTTTAGTTGGAATCTTTTCTGTCTCTAAATCAATTTCTGGTAAATATCTGCGAATTGATCTTATTGCAGCTTCTCTACACAATGATTTCATATCTGCACCTGTGTATCCGTGTAATTCTGATGCAAGACTCTTCAAGTTAACGTCATCTGCAATAGGCATTCCTCGTGTATGAATTTGCATTACTTCTAATCTGCCATCGGCATTAGGTACTGAGATTTCCATTTCTCTATCAAATCTTCCTGGTCTTCTTAATGCAGGGTCTACACTATCTGGTCTGTTTGTTGCACCTAGGACTACAACGTTTCCTCTATCTGTTAATCCATCCATTAATGCCAGTAATTGAGCGACAACTCTTTTTTCTACATCGCCGTATGCTTCTTCTCTTTTTGGTGCGATAGCATCAATTTCATCAATGAAAATTATACTTGGAGAATTTTCTTTTGCTTCTTTGAAAATATCTCTTAATTTTGCCTCAGTTTCACCATAATACTTGTTCATAATTTCTGGACCATTAATTGAAAACATTCTTGCATCTGACTCACTTGCTAAAACTTTTGCAAGTAGTGTTTTCCCACATCCTGGTGGTCCATACAACAACACTCCACTGTGTGGTTCAATTCCAAGTCTTACAAATAATTCTGGATGTCTTAATGGTAATTCGACAATCTCTCGCATTACCTTAATTTCTTCTTGCAATCCTCCTACTTCTTCATATGTTATGCGTGATTTTTTATCTTCAGATGCTTCTGATAAAATTGTTAGATTTGTAGCACGTTCAATACGAACTATTCCTTTAGGAGAAATTTTTTCTATTTTAAAGTCCATTGCATTTCCAAGAATCATAACTGAAATCTCATCAGATTGACTTAGTGGCAATCCCTTCAATCTATTTTTGACAAAATCTGTAAATTCCTTGTCAACTGTTACCTGATCTGCAATTGGTGTTAATGTAACTGATTTTGCAGGTTTTGTTGTAACTTTATTGATTTCAACAACATCGCTTAATGCAACTCCTAAATTTTTCCTTGTTTGACCATCTATTCGTATTGTATCTGGATATTTTTCATCTTCATCAGTTGGCCAAACTATTGCACACGTTGATCTTTTTGCATTAATCTGAATTACATCGCCTGGTGTTACTTGGAGATAGTCCATTGCATCAGGACCGATTCGAGCTCTTTTTTTGCCAATATCTCTTTGTTTTGCTTCTCCCACTCTCATTTGTAGTGGGTCGACATTTCGAGTCAACTAAGCTCCTATTTCATGTCAACTGACATGCGGCTCATGTTCAGCACCTCGAACTCACTAACACCCTCGACAGATTTAACAGAACTTTCTAATGATTCCATCTTACCTTCGGCATCTTCTAGTGTGAATTCTGCTTTGATAAATTCTAATCCAAAAGCTAACGGCTCTTTTGTATATCTGAGCAATTCTATGTCGTCTTTTAGACTTGATTTTATATCTTCAACCAATTTTTCTAAATCTACTTCAGTTCCTGTAGGAAGTATTTTTACAATTAAAAGTAATTTGGCCATTTTCTATGGTCCCGAAAAGCCGCATGATTTGCATGAATAAGGTGCTGCGGCTTCTCTACAACTTCCACATCTCCAAATTAGTTCGTTATTACACTCTGGACAGTTAAATTTTACATTCTTGTCGCCTGGCATAATGTGTTTATTACAACCATTACATACCGGTAGTGAAATACTTGGAGAGTTTGAATCCAAAATGTTTCTTGAAGACATACTCAAATCCCCTCTGTTAGGAATTTATACCTTCCTTGAAATTTTATGCTTTATTCTGAACTAGTCTCTTAATTTCTCCTCCAATCAATGCCTGCATTGTATTGAAGGAACCTTTCATTCCTAACAATCTGAGAATAGAACTTGTATGAAAATCAAAATCTTCTTTATTTGAAATATCTTCTTCGATTTCTGGAGTAATTGACTTGAACAATTTGTTCACTGTGTCGTTATCTAATCTAGCAAGTATTTTTCTTGCCAAATTTTGTTTTTCAAACTCTTTGCCAAACTTATCTCTCCATTGTTTTTCATAATCCGTCAATGCTGATGAATCTCCTGTTTGAATCGCTTTGGAAATTGCTCTGCCTGCCATAATTCCTGCCATTCCGCATGAGAAAATTCCTCCTGCAGTAGTAGGTTTTGCTTGTCCTGCTGCATCTCCGACAATTAACGTATCTTCTTCTATGAAATTTTTAATTGGTCCTTTAATCCAAATTGGTGCAAATATTTTTCTAATTGTTGAAAAATTACCTTTGGCTTTTAGAAACTCATCAATTATTGTTAGTGTGTTAATTCCTTTTCCTGAAACTCCTACCTTTCCTACTCCTTTACCTGAAGGAATTATCCATGCAAAAAATTCTGGATATTTTTCTTGATCAAAATATACCTCTACCTGACCTTCTTTTATCCAATCTGCATATACTTCGTATTGTGCAGTTAGCAAAATACCGTCTCTATCTTTATTTGCAAGTCTTGAAACTCCTCTACAATCTATAAAAAATTTACATTCTACATTTCCATTTGATGTTCTTATTGTATTTTGATTTTTTTCTTGAAATGTAGTCTTAACAGAAATTTCAGCACCATTATCCCTTGCTTGTCTTGCCGCTTGTTTATCCAATTCTCTTCTGTTAATTACTATAATTTTTTGTTTTTTCGAATTAATTGTAATCTCTTTTCCTTCAGGAGAAAAAATTTTTGCACAATCTATTTTACTGTCAAATGTTTTTACTGAAGGTTCAATACCTAATTCTTTTAATGCATTTTCACTAACTAATCCTCCACAGTGTTCTGGACTGCCAACTTCAAAACCTTCTTCTAAAACTAAAACAGAATGACCATCTTTTGCAATTTCTCTTGCCGCTAAAAGTCCTGAAATACTTCCTCCAGCTACTACTGCATCATACATGTATGGTTTGTATTTTTATTTGGTATTTGAATTGTAACGTTTATCATCAACTTGTATAATTATTTCATATGGCTGACATCAAACAAGTAATTGCTGTTCGAACAGATCTTGGAATGGGCAAAGGAAAAATTGCTGCACAAGTAGGTCATGCATGCGTTATGGGTGCAGAACACGTAAGAAAATCCCATCCTGAATGGTTTCAAACTTGGTGGACCGGACAAGAAAAAGTTGTTGTAAAAGTTTCTGGAATAAAAGAATTAGATGAAGTCAAAAAAGGCGCAATTGAGTTAGGACTTCCGTGGTCTGAAATTACCGATGCTGGTCACACACAAATTGCACCTGGAACCACAACTTGCATATCCGTAGGACCTGCACCTGAAAACTTAATTGATAAAGTAACTGGAGATTTATCCTTACTTTAAGAATGAGATATAACAAGCTCTAATTTTGAAAAATTGTGAAACAAAAAACAAAAGGATATCTTGCATTCGCATTTTTGGGTGGTATTTTATTAACATCAACAGTATTGTTTGCACTCCCTCCGCCACCACCAATAATGACTGAGGAAGAAATGCAATCTGAATTAGAAACAACAAAAACTGGAACGCCTATGGATAATTTTCCTGACGAACAACGTGCAACTTTTTGTGGTACTGGCGGTGATGCAAAATCCACATCTTTTGTGAAAGAATATGAAATTCCAACTTTGTGTACACAACCGCTTGCAATCAAGGTTGCACCAGATGGTAATGTATGGTTTGTAGAATCAAATGTTGGTCAAATTGCAAAATTTAATCCAATGTCTGAAATATTTACCGAATTTGAAAATGAATTGTGGCCTGATGGTGCACGTACAATGTCTTGGGGAATGGATTACTCTTCTGATGGTACAATGTGGTATACTGATGGAAGTTTTGATACAATTTGGCGTTTTGACACAATCAATGAAACGTATGATGCAATAGCATTTCCTCCTTCTGAAGTAGGTTCATTGCCTCAACAACTTGCCATACACGGTTCAAATATCATAGTAAATGACTTTACTGGGAGCAAAATTACTTTCTTTGATTTATCTCACAATATTGATGAGATAGAATATTCTAGTATTGTAGCACCAATTCCTAATTCCTTCACTGGTGACTTTGGTATTGATTCTAAAAATAATTTATGGTATACAAATTGGGTCCCAGATACAACTGGATTGTTATTGAAATTTAACATTGAACAATACAAACAGGATTCCTATTTGGCAAGTACCGGAATGGACATTCCACTTGAAGGTTATTTTGATGTATATGACTTTCCAACTGACCTTACTACTGCAAATGGATTATCTGTAGATGAAAATGATAATGTTTGGATAGTAGACACTTCAAGTAGCTTCTTTTTCAAATTTGATCCTAACGAAGAAACATTTACAAAATTTATCACATCCACACCTCAAAAGTCTGCTTATGGAAACTCTACTGGAATAATAAAGTCTCCAATTTCTAGACCATACTGGTCTGAAACAGACATGAATGGAAATCTAATCTTCAATGAACAAACCTCTAATCAACTTGCAGTTTTTGATATTGATAATGAACACCTTGTAGAGTATATGGTCCCATCAAAAAATCCAAACTGGGCTGATTGTGAAGACAAGTCTAACTCAAATTGCGGTGTTGCACAAATCTTTGGCTTTGATGCGATAGGTGACAAAATTTGGTTTACAGAGTGGGCAGAAAACAAAATTGGTGTTGTTGATACTGGAAAACCTCTTCCATTCACAGTGTCTACTAACACTGAGTCATTAACTCTCAAAAAAGGTGAAACTCAAACAATCTCTCTGAATATCAATAATTTATCAAATACTGATAAAATTAATTTCAATTTTGCTCATACTGCATCTGCTGTGACAAAATCCTCAGATCTTTTAGTATCACATGATTTCGTTAATTCTGATGAAATTGTTGTATCTGTTACTGCAAGTGAAATTGCAATATCCGGAGAATACAAATTACTTCTAGGTGTTTATAATTCTGAGATAAACGTCTCCAAATACGTAGATGTAACAATTGAACCGTGATTCCACAAATTGACAAAGAGATAGGAATTTCTGTTTATACAACAAACTCTCCATCTGTTTCAGGTAAAATAAAACAAAATGAAAATGACTTTTTAGTACGAGAAATTTTATCTGAAAAAACAATTGATTCGTTTAACAATCCCGCCGGTCATGGTGTCTATCTGCTTAAAAAATCTGGAATTGATACAAATCATGCATTAACTGATATTGAAAAACGATATGGATTGGTCTTAAAATCACTGGGTTTGAAGGATGCCAACGCAAAAACAGAACAATATGTCTTTACTTACAAAAAAATTAATTCATTGCCAGAATACAATGGAAAAAAATACTCTGCACAACGACTTGGATTTGTAAAAAAACCAATATCAAAAAAAGATATGTTGGGAAATTATTTTGAAATCAAAGTATCTGACATGAGTGATACACTTCCATCATTTACTGGCAATGAAAAAATCCTCAACTTTTTTGGATATCAAAGATTTGGGTCAAAACGACCAATAACCCACTTAGTTGGAAAATCAATCATTAAAGGTGATTATGAGGAAGCGCTCGAATACTTACTAAGTTTTTCATCAAAATATGATTCAGAAAAAAATAATGAAATGCGGAAATTAATATCTGAACGTAAATCTGAAACTGAAATAATAGACTTATTGCCATATTCTATGGATATTGAAAGAAATCTTTTGAAACAACTTTCGAATGATGATGATCCTAAAAATGCAATACGTTCAATTCCATTACATTTAAGAAGATTTTACATTCAAGCGTATCAGTCATTTCTATTCAATAGAACTTTGAGTCTTGCCAATGAATTTGAAGAAAATCTATTTGCACCTGAAACTGATGATGTTTGTTTTGATAAAAAT
Organism: uncultured marine group I thaumarchaeote; assembly: GCA_902552015.1. Classification (GTDB taxonomy): domain Archaea; phylum Thermoproteota; class Nitrososphaeria; order Nitrososphaerales; family Nitrosopumilaceae; genus Nitrosopelagicus. The sequence continues at coordinate 15,161 of CACDFH010000002.1, forward strand.
TCTGTATTAGGCAAGTTTGAAAATATTCCTGAACAAAAACTTGCAGTTCCTTTAGTAGGTCATTCCTATTATAAAAAATCCAGATTTGATTATTATATAAAAAAAATTCTTGAAGAAGAGTTACTCACTCCAAAAGATTTCTTCATAAAAGATTTTCAAGAATTGTCTATTGAAGGTGGATTCCGTAATGCATCAATTAACTATCTTGATCTCACTACAGATGAAAATTTAATAAAATTTCAATTATCTCGCGGTTCATATGCAACTATAGTTTTAAGAGAAATTCTAAAACCTTCAAACCCTCTAGATTGTGGTTTTTAAAATTATGAAAGCTTTTTTTATTGTTCTGTAAAATTATGTGTATGGAGAAAGCAACTTTCGCTGCCGGATGTTTTTGGCATGTTGAAGAAGTATTTTCTAAAACAGATGGTGTAAAATCTACTGCCGTAGGTTACACTGGCGGCCATACTGATAATCCTACATACGAGGATGTTTGTACTGATAAAACTGGTCATGCAGAAGCTATACAAGTTGAATATGACCCAAACGAAATCTCATACTCTGATTTGGTGAAGGTATTTTTTGCAAATCATAATCCAACAACAGCTAATAGACAGGGTCCTGATATCGGTATTCAATATCGCTCAGCAATTTTCTGTCATAATGAGGAACAAGAAAAAACTGCAAAAGAGGTTAAAGATGAATTAAATCCTTCTGCTCAAAAAACATATGGAAATGATATAGTTACTGAAATTAAAACTGCTTCAAAATTTTATCGTGCCGAAGAATATCACCAAAAATATTTTCAAAAAAATTTCTAAGTTAATTTCTTCTTTTCTACAAAGTATCCAATTAAAACCAAAATCACTCCTGCCATACTGATAATTATTCCATTATCAATCCATTCTTGATTCTGATACATGAATGACGTTTCTGGTCCTACCATTCCCTGTCCCTGAAAATTGAATATGATTCCAAATATCACAAGAATAACTCCTGGAATTACAATTGACAGTGATCTCATTGTGTAAAGTCATTTTACTTAAAATAAAAATGCGATGTTCTTTGAAAATTATGATTTACTAGGAACAAATTGAAAAGAATTGATTCATTGGGTAAATCAATTTTTACTCGGTTTTTTAATCCAAATTTCAAAAGAATTTTCTGTGTATAGTTGGAATAGTTCTGATGAGAATGTGCCAAAAATCTTCAAATATTCAAATTTGATTGTTTTTGGGGCTGCTGCTGGAATTGCATTACTTACTGCATTTCTACTCAATACCTATTACGGTGAATTATTTCTTGAACATCCATATCTTATGAATATTTTATTTGCACCTGCATTTGGAATTGGATTTTTGTATGGTTTGAAAATTTCTGAAAGAGCGTTACAACCCTCTGAAACTAGAAGTGCATTTAAAAGAAAAATTATGAAATTATTTCTTTTCTTTTTAGTCATTGGTGGATTGTTTAGTTCTGTAAATTTTGCATTGCATGGTGGCGCAATGATTCCTGATTCATCTTTGACTGATGATGGTGTAGTCCCTTGGGTTACTGATATGATTACTGCAAATGGTGGCGCAACATTTTTGATTGTATCAAGCATTACAATCATGGCTGCAGCTACACGAAGAATTGTTGGATTAAATGGTGGCATGCTTGGAAAAATCATTACATTTTGTGGAACTTTTGTTTTCTTCTCGATGATAAGTATGAGCTTAACTCAAACTGACCCTACAAATTCACAAATTTATCTATACACATGCTACCATGCTGGAATTATTGGTGGCGCAATGTATCAGATGAATCGTTTTACTTCTAATCTTAACACTTGGGAAGATTACATGAATGGACAGTAATTATTCGACTATTACAGTTCCAACCATCCATGGATGAACAAGACAATAATAAACAAATTCACCTGTCTCTGTAAATTCATATTCATATGTGGCTCCGCCCATAATCATTCCTGAATCAAAAATTCCATCTGGTCCTCCGTCTGGAGTTCCACTTGTTGCAAGATGTGCAGCAGCATCATTATTTTCCCAAACAACTGTAGTTCCAGCTGAAATGTTTAGTGTTGAAGGAATGTAACATTCGTCTGTTTCTTCACATCCGGGTGCACCTGATCCTTCTGGAATTGAAACAATTTCTGCAGACACTTGTGTTGTTTCCATCACTGGTTCTTCCATAGGCATAATTTCTTGTTGTGTTTCTTCTAATGTCATTCTAGGAACTTCATACAATGTGTTTCCAGGTTTTATGAACATGTCACATCCTTCTTGCATGAAATTTCCTGCTTTACACATTTCAAAAAATGCTGTCTTGTCTCTTTGCATATCATCAGCATATAGTACGTCTGGTCCGATCCAAAGTTGAACTAAGCCAATTGCAGCTAATGATGCAGCGACAAGTACCATGGACCATCCTACTTTTCTATAATGATGAGGATTCTGCATTTCTGACATTTACTTTGAGGCAAAATTAGTCAAATTTAAAACTTGAGACTTCATAATTTTGTTAGTGACAATCCAAATACTCCATTATGAATTTCTTGGACCCATCAAACTCTCTGAATGGGGACCTCCTATGGAAAAAGTGGTCTATATAATCTTCAACCAGAACAAATCTGGTTATGTTCCACTTTATGTTGATGAATGTGAAAAAACTGATCAGAATGACTTTTTCACACAAAATGATAATTTCAAATGCTGGATTCAGCATGCAGGTAACGAAGCAAGTCTTTCTCTTGCAATTTTGCCTCTTTGGGAATCTGAAGAATCTGAAAGAAAACGTATTGTAGATAAAATCATATCAAAATATCGCCCGTTATGTCAAACTGAATGATTATTTTGTATTCATTTTATTTTTGACATCAAATAATTGCATTGTAAGAAGATCAATAGCCTTTTTCAAATGATCAAACTCATTAATTGAGTGAATTTGTCCTTCTGTAAGTTTTCTTAAAATCTTGACATTAGCTTTTGCTTCTTCATCTTTTGCAGTAACCTCTAAAGCGTTAATTTTTGCAAGAATATTCTCCAAATCTTTTATCATTTCTTCTTTAGGTGCGTGTTTATCCATATTCTTGGAATAATTTTTTCCTATATATGACTAGAGTTGCTCATCATCAATCTCTTCAAATGCATCTAAAAACTGGTTGCACGTACAATCTGGAATCTGGCAAGAACCTCTTCTCAAAATTGACTCTGATGATGTAGTTGATTTGTGAATTTCATCTGTATGATGGCAACGTCTACAAATCATATTTTTAACAAAATTCCTAGTAATTTAAGGAATTAGAACTGCACGTGCTTCTATATCTGAATTTTTTAATCTTTCAAGCACTTCATTTGCTTCTTCCAGAGGAAACGATTCTGTGACAACTTTGAAGTTATTTTTTTTTGCAATCTCAATTACTTTTTCCATGTCCTTCATGGAACCAATCAGTGTACCTCTTACTGTCTTTTCCTCAAATGCTAAGAAATTTGGAATTTTACCTACTGTGGCAATAATTACAGTTCCTCCTTTTTTGACTGATTTTATTGCTGTGTCTGTAACCGTATCTGATGGTGCAAAGACAATTGCAGCATCAAAATATCCATACTCATCTTTCACTTTCTCCAAAAATTCATCTTGAGATTCAGTAAATTGGAATGTTTTACTTGCACCTAATTTCTCTGCAACATTTAGATGCTCTTTTTTTCGTGATACGCCTGTAACCTCACACCCTTCTACTTTAGCAAATTGTATTGCCATATGTCCTACTCCTCCTATTCCATAAATTGCAATTTTTTTATTTTTTTCTGGTTCTGCAGCTTTTACTGCTTTGTATGCAGTAATTCCTGGACAAAATAATGGAGCTGCATATTCTGATGACATACTATCTGGAACTTTTGTTAGAAAATTTTCTGATGCATTGATAAATTCTGTATAGCCTCCACGTAATGTTTCACCTGTTATTTCATTATTTTCACAAAGGTATTCTTTTCCTTCATTACAATATGTACAGTCCATACATGCTTTCAAAAGTGGAGTAATTCCAACTCTATCTCCAATCTTAAACTTTGTAACTTTACTTCCAATCTCAATAATTTTTCCAACAACTTCGTGTCCTGGCACTGTTGGAAATGCTGGTGGAATGCCTATTTCCTGCCAATCTCCCTCTATTCCATGTAATTGAGAATGACATACTCCACATGCTTCAATCTTGATTAAAACTTCATCAGGATTATCGATTGTGTGTTTTTTAATATTTGTCAATTTCAATGGTTTTTCTTCAATTTTCTTACATTCTGAAAGAACCATGGCACGCATATCTTCTGTCATATTTGAGCATAATTCAACACACATTTATTTTTAGCAAGGTGATCTGATGACAAGTATGGCTGAAATTTTAAAAAAAGATGATTTCAAACGTGTAGAATTATTAAATTTAGTAACTAAAAATGGTGGAATGAGAAACCTAAGTCTTGAGCAACTCATACAGCTAGATGAATTACTAAGAAAGAAAGATTACAGTAATGACAAAAAGGCAGAAAAATCAAAGCAGAAACTACTAAAACAAATCAATATAGAAATCTACAAACGTAACGATACTGCAATCTGGAAAATCTAGATTGCATTAAATACAAATATTCACTTCCTGAATCAATATCATGCCAAATAATTTGTCACAAGAAACTAGTCCTTATCTTTTACAACACAAAGATAATCCTGTTGAATGGTTTGCATGGAATGATGAGTCATTAAAAAAGGCAAAAGATGAGAATAAGCCTATTTTTCTATCTGTTGGCTATAGCTCTTGTCATTGGTGCCATGTGATGGCACATGAATCCTTTGAAAATGATGATGTAGCGAAAATCATGAATGAAAATTTTGTTAACATAAAAGTTGATAGAGAGGAAAGACCGGATCTTGATGATATTTATCAAAAGATTTGCCAGATGTCAACTGGCCAAGGTGGCTGGCCATTGAGTGTATTCTTAACTCCTGATCAAAAACCATTCTACGTTGGAACATACTTTCCAGTTCTTGATTCATACGGCAGACCTGGTTTTGGTAGTCTATGTAGACAGTTGGCACAAGCTTGGAAAGAAAAACCAAAAGATGTTGGCACATCTGCAGAACAATTCATGGCTAATCTTACAAAATTAGAAAGAGTCTCTGATGGTGGAGATATCGAAAAGTCTATCTTAGACGAGGCAGCTGTTAATCTTTTACAAGTTGCTGATACTAATTATGGTGGATTTGGTCAAGCACCTAAATTTCCAAATGCTGCAAATCTTTCTTTCATGTTTAGATATTCAAAACTTTCAGGAATTACAAAATTTCAAGAATTTGCATTATTGACATTAAAAAAAATGGCTAAAGGTGGAATATTTGATCAAATTGGTGGTGGATTTCATCGATATTCTACTGATGCAAGATGGCTTGTACCTCATTTTGAAAAAATGTTGTATGATAATGCACTTTTGCCTCCTGTATATGCAGAAGCTTATCAAATCACAAAAGATCCTTTCTATCTTGACGTTGTAACAAAAACTCTTGATTATGTATTGCGTGAAATGACTTCAACTTTAGGCTTGTTTTATTCTGCACAAGATGCAGATACCAATGCGGAAGAAGGTCAAACATTTGTTTGGAAAAAACGTGAAATTGAAAATATCTTGGGAAGTGATTCTGATATATTTTGTATCTATTATGATGTAACTGACGGCGGAAATTTTGAAGGAAAAACAATTCTTGCAAATAACATCAATATTTCATCACTATCATTCAAGTTCAATAAACCTGAGGATGAAATTGTCGATATTCTAAAACGCTCATCAAAAAAATTACTAGATGTTAGAAATGAAAGAGACCAACCTGGAACTGATGATAAAATTATCACATCATGGAATTCCATGATGATTTCTGCGTTTTCAAAAGGTTATAGAATTTCAGGAAATGAAGCGTATCTTAATGCTGCTGTAAATGCCGCTAAATATTTTTCAGAACAATTCTCTAAACATGGATTCATACATAGAACGTTCAAAAATGATACTCCAAAACTTAATGGGTATTTGGATGACTATGCTTATCTTGCAAATTCTCTAATTGATGTTTTTGAAATAACTGCAAACCCGTATTTTCTTGATACTGCTAAAAAAATTGCAGATTTTATGATAGAACATTTCTGGGATGAAAATGAAAAATCATTCTATTTCACTGCTGATACACATGAATCCTTGATAGTACGTCCAAAAAATTATTATGATTTATCCGTACCCTCTGGAAATTCTGTTGCTGCAAATGCATTACTAAAATTACATCATCTTGTAAACGATGAGAAATTTCTCCAAATATCAAAACAAATTTTGGAATTAAATGGAACCTCTGCTGCAGAAAACCCCTTTGCATTTGGTTATCTGCTCAATGTGATGAATCTGTATCTAAAACATCCTACTGAAATTACAATAATTAATTCTGAGAATTCGGAAATCGTTAACTCTCTTTATAAAAAATTCATACCTGAAGGAATCACAATTGAAATTAAAGATAAAGAAAACCTGGATTCACTATCAAAATATCCATTTTTTGAAGGAAAAGAATTTTCAGAAAAAACAAGCGTTACTATTTGTAAAAATTTTACTTGTTCTTTACCATTATCTGAATTATCTGAAATCGAAGAAAATCTCTAAATTTTTTGTATATCTATTCTTAAAACTTGCCCAACTTGCGGTCGTCCAAGTTTCTCGTATCTGTTTTTTGGCATTGTAATTGAAATATTTGTTTGCGCATAACTTTTCATCTTAATTGTTGGTTGTGCTTGAAGCATTGCTTCGAGTAATGGCATAACTTGTTCTTTTGTGTCTTGATCAAGTTTTTTTGAAACATTTTCCATAATCAATTGTTTTTGTGAAACTGGTTCTGTTTGAACATCTTCTGCAAGTGACATTTGTATTGCTTGACCATTATCCACGATTTGTTGTATTTTGTATCCGATTATCTCTGACATATTTTCATCTCTTTATGTTTGGATTTATTCTTACCTATGCCTTGTTCTCATCTAATGCCTTGGTAATCTTATCTATATTGTCTCTCATGAGCTCATGAAATTCTTGAATATCGTCTAGTTTAACCTCCAATTGTTGATTTGAATATGCCTGTAAGAATGCAGAATATACTGTACCTATTATGACTCCAAATGCAATTTCTCTTTTTGAATTTGAAAATTCGTTGTATTCTTTTGCAAATTGATTATAGGAATCTGCCTGATCAATATAGTATTGTAATAAATCCTCTAAAAATTTTTTATTTTCATCTGAAATTGCCATTTGATTTTCTTTCTTGTATGTGCGTATAAGAATTATTGTCGAACTAGAATCTTTGAACATCTGTCTAATGCATTTGTAATCTTTTCAGGATTTCTTGAAAAAATGACATATGATGATACTGAAACTATTAGCAATGCACCTGTGCCTAATGGGAATTCTGGAACGGCTGCATATTCATCTGATTCTGCAATTATGCTGTAATCTACTACATCCATTGATTGATTCTTCTCATAAATTGGAACTACAAAATGACTTTCTTCACCAGCTCTCAAAAAATCTGGTTGTGTTTGAACTTTTGAAACCGTTAACACTTTGCCATCTCTGTCGTACAATGTTGCAACAATGTTGATCATATTGGCAGTGATTTCTCCATTATTTTCAATAGTTCCTGAAATTATCAAATTATTTAATTGGTCTCTCTTCATTTCTGATGAAACAACTTCAATCACTTGATTCTTTGGGGCTGCAAGTTTGTATTCAAAACCTAAATCATAATCAAAAGATTCACGTATGTTTCTTTCATTTGTAATAATATCAAAACTTCCTTTCATTCCTGGCATTAAAATATTAGACATTATCTTTCCGTTAATTTCATCTATGACTATTCCATTTTCATCGGTAAGTATTGCTGTGATTTTTATTTTGTTTACAGGAGACTTTGAATCATTTTTAATTTCGCCAACTATGTGCATCATACCATCACTTCCTATGTAGGTTTGATCATTTTCGACAATTATTTCTCCAAAAGCTGGTTGTATCAAAAGCAATAATGGAATCAGAAATATCAGTTTTTTCATAACATTACTATTATACTAAAGTCTTAAAGATTTATTGTTCAATTCCTGCTTTTGCATCATTAAATGATTTTAATCCTGCTTGCTCTGCCTCGAATGATAGCTGAGTTAATTCCTGGGATCTAATTAGTTCTGTTTCATCACCATTTTTTATCCATCCCAGTCTATGTTCATGTGATTCAATCTGATATTCTAAAGATAATTTCAACAGTTTTACGGATTTTGCGAATGCATCTGGTGGTTGTAATTCATCATATTTGTCTAATAGTTTGTTAAATGTCTCCAGATGTTTTTCTCCAATTCTTATCATCTCTTCATCTGAAATTGTTTTTTCATCCCATTTCGCTATACTTGAAATAAATTTTCCTTGCTCTTCTTGAATTTCTTCTTGAAGTGCTTGAATCTCATTTCCAAAGGCAAATCCTCTAATTTTTGCCTGATCTGCTGAGTAGAAATAGAACACAATGATTCCTATGATGATTGCACCGATTATGATGATTGGAAAATTGTTTCTAGATTTTTTTGCTTTTCGTTTTTTCAATTTCTAATCGATATACTTTCCAGATTCATCTGATTTTAATTCTATGTTGAGTTCTGTACCGCTGATAAAGGACTCACCTCTAACAGTTCGAATTCGTGCAACAACCAATTCATGTGGCCATATCTCAACAACAACTTGACCAACTTCGGGATTGTCTGGTGCATCGACTATTTTGATGTCCTCTTTTTTTATCCCATAATCTCCTAGTTTCTTAATACTGTGTTCAATTAATGGTTCTGGGTCATTGTGGCTTAGTGCCCATACAGTTCCTGAATATTCAATTTGTTGCAACACAGTTTCACTTTTTTTTTTCGTATAAGTGTCATTCGCCTTTTATGACATTTAGTGTCATTGTACTGACGACTCTCGATAATTGTCTAATTCTCAATGATACTGTTTTCTCAAATTCTTCTTGTGTTTCGGCATCAATTTCTGCTACTATGTCATATGCACCAAATGTAACATATGCGTTTTTTATTTCGTTTACTTGCTGTAATTCTTCTAAAATATACTCTTCAGCACCTAAATCACAATTTAATAAAACAAATCCTTTATGCATTTTTTCTTACACTTTTTTAACTAATCCTTGTCTTTAAGTGTTAAATTACCACTTCTTCTTATTGTCGCGACTTTGTCTTCCATATGATGCTCTTGTACTGCTTCGTCTTTTGTATTGATCTCTAGCTGGACCGTCTCTACTTCTACCACCATAACTTGGTCTACTTCTACCACCATAACTTGGTCTACTTCTACCACCATAACTTGGTCTACGTCCATATCCTGAACGCATTGGTTGTGCAATACGTCGTCCCACATCACGTTTTAATGGGTCTGGAATGTTTACTTCTATTCCCATTTTCTTATTCAAATCTGTTAAATCTGATTTGATTTGTTTCTTGATGATTTTCCAATCTGCGATTGATGAATATGATACTAGTGTGATTGCTCTTCCTTTAGCTCCTGCTCTAGCTGTACGTCCAATTCTATGGAAATAGACCATGTCCTGATTTGGAACATCATAATTTACTACCAATCCCACTTTTGGAACGTCTATTCCTCTTGCTGCAACATCTGTTGCGACTAATACATCTGCCTGATTCTTTCTAAATTTCATCATAGAGTATTCACGTTTATTTTGTGACATATCTCCTTCAATTGCAACTACTTTGAATCTGGCTTTCTGCAGATCTCTTGAAACATTTCTTGTTCGAATTTTTGTCGAACAAAAAACGATAACTTGCCCTCTATTTTCTTTTATGAAATCTGTTAGATATCTGTGCTTATCTCTGTCTTTAATTACCAAAAATGATTGATCAATTCCTTCTCCACTCAAATCATCTGAATCAATTAGAATATTTTCTGGATTGTTAAGATATTTGTCTGAAAGTCGAAGAATCTCAGGTGGCATAGTTGCTGAAAACATTGATGTTATTCTATTTGCAGGAACTTTTTCTAATACGTATTCTATATCTTCAATAAATCCCATATCTAGCATAACATCTGCCTCATCTAACACTACGTGTTTGATATCGTCTGTTCTTATTGATCCTTGATTCAAATGATCAATTAGTCTTCCAGGTGTTGCAACAACTATCTCTGGTTTTCTTCTTAATGCATCTAATTGGACACCAATTCCTTGTCCGCCGTAAACTGTTACTGCTTTAAGTTTCGTATATTTTCCTATTTTTTTTAGTTCATCTGAAATTTGTATTGCTAATTCTCTTGTAGGTGCAATGATTAATCCTTGAATACCCCCGCCTTTGATAATATTTTGTAGCATTGGTATTCCAAATGTAGCTGTTTTTCCTGTTCCTGTATGTGCTTGACCAATTACATCGTTTCCTCGTAAAAGTACAGGTATTGCTTGCGCTTGAATTGGAAAAGGTGTGGTAAAACCGAGCTCTTTGACGGATCTCAATATGTCTTCATTTATTTCTAGTTCTTCGAATGTGTTCATTTTTTTTCTGTCTAAAGCAATGACAGAGAAAGCGAACCTAATCCGTCATTATTTTCTAATCACACTCGATTCGGTCGTCTAATAAACCCATGCTTAGAATTAATTGATTCCTATGGTGAATAGTGTAATTGTAAAATGCTGTCAAATTGTTTATAACCTATTTTTGGTTAAACAGACTATGGATGAAAAAAAGAAAAACGACATGGATAACCAAATTGAGGCTGAAAACTCAGATGTCTCATGTAGTTCCTGCCCTATTGATTCCGTTGCTCAAAAAATCATGAGTTTATTCAGGCGTAAATAATACGTTCTTGGAGACAATGCAAGGTTTTTTAGTTAAATTTCTTTCTAAAACTTATGGTCGATGCAAAGAAAATTGGAGTTGCTGGTGCTGCTATAGTACTGGTTACACTAGTCGCAGTTTTTGCAACATCATACATGTCTGATTTTGAAACTCCAAGAACTTCAAATACTGGAGAAGAAACTCAAGCTATTCAACTAAAAGGTGCACCTGTATTAGGATCTAAGACTGCACCTCTAACAATTGTAGAAGTTGGTGATTATCAATGTCACATGTGTAAACTTTGGTTTAAAGAAACACGTCCACTAATAATTGAAAATTATGTTGAAACTGGAAAAGCAAATCTTGTTTTTATTGACATGCCTTTCTTGGGACGTGACTCTACTCCTGCATCTGAAGCAACTTATTGTGCTAATGACCAAGGAAAATACTGGGAATACCATTCTACGCTATTTGAATATCAACAAGAAATTGATGATGGTTGGGCAAATGCAAGTAGATTGCAAGCAATTGCATTAAATCTGGGATTAGATATGGAACAATTCGATAAATGTATGATTACTGATGATCATAGAGCTCAAGTTAATGCTAACATGCAAATGGCAAAAAAACAATTTGGTGCAAACAGTACTCCTACATTTGTAATAGTCAGTCCAACTGGTGAGGCACAAAAAATTATTGGAGCACATCCATACTCTACATTTGTAAGTGTACTAGATCCAATGCTCTAAATGAACAACACACTTGGAATCATCTATTCAAATCCATCATACATTTTAATTTTAATTGGAATATTCTTTCTACTCTTCATACCGTTAATTATAATCTCTGAATTCCTTTTTGTTGAACCATTTCTTGTATTTTCAATATATCCTGAAACTACGTTAAGTTTTTCATTAATTGTGTTGCTATCATTATTTTCAGCCTTTGCTGTATCAATGAATATTTACCGTATAAAACTAATCAAAGAAACTAAAAAAATAGGTTCTAGTATTATTGGAACTGTAATTGGTGCATCTGCTGGTGCATGTTCATGTGGACCTATAGCGTTTTCAGTTATTGCCACATTTGGAACAGCTGGAAGTATTGCCAGTTCATTTCTAACAGCTTATGAAATTCCAATTCGACTAACTTCAATTGGAATTCTTATTCTGGTGATTTTTGTAACAACAAAGTCACTTTCACGTGAGTGTAAAGTGAAATTGTAACTTAGTTCAATTTTGTTGATGTAAAAAGACAATTTTTTACAACCCACTAAAATTACTTTTAAAATCGTAATACCATAACATGTCACGATTCTTCGTACCAACTCGACCAGCAAAACGAGCATATGATGCTGACGAGTTAGATGAGACAGACGATCAATAATAGAAGGTTCTTCTATATTTTTAAAAATGAATTATTTGGTACCTCTAACTCTTCAAACATTTCTGGATGCAAAATTTTTGCCAAGATCTCTATGCCAGTTACCACTCTGATACTTGGTTTACTAAAAAATGAATTTGCATCAACTGCAAATACCTTTCTTTCTTTTACTGCTCTTAATTCATTCCATCTTAGATCATTTTTTAAATATTTTTCATATTCTGAAACTGTTCTTTGAACATCAAAACCACAAGGCATTAGAATCAAAACATCTGGATTCTCATTTTCAATCTCCTCAATTCCCATCTTCCTTGAATGTTCTCCTTTTTTTGTAATCATATTTTCTCCTCCTGACATTTCAATCATCTCTGGTACCCAATGCCCAGATGTAAAAAATGGGTTTATCCATTCTATTGCTAAAATTTTTGGTCTTTTTGAAATTTTAACATCTTTTATTTTATCTATTCTGGAATTCAGTGAATTAACAATTTCCCTTCCTCGTTTTTCTTCATTAATTTTCTCTGCAATATCAGTAACACATTTTAAAATTCCATTAATGTCATGAGGACTCATTGAGTAAATTTCTGGTTTTTCATCAAGAATCTCAATTGCGTTTTTTACTTGATTAGTATATGCTGAACATACCTCGCAAATCTCTTGTGAAATAATTAGATCTGGTTTTGCATCAGAGACATTTTGTGTAACTAATTTGTAAATGTCTTCACCTTTTTCTGATAGATCACATATTTTTTCATCAATTTCTTTACTCGACATTTTTTCTGGTTGAAAAACACTCTCAATTACTTTTGGTTTACTTGTAGCCTCGCTGGGGTAATCACACTCATGAGTTACTCCGAATAATTTTTCTTGTGCGCCTAATTCATAAATTAATTCTGTTGCACTAGGTAAAAATGAAATAATTCGTTTTTTTTGCATTTGAAATTATTTTATCCAAGTTCTCTTTAAGTTTGTGTCAATATTTTACTAGATGAATTATTTATTATTCATAATTTCTTTGAAAATACATGTCTAGAACAGGTTCTGATATTAGAAAAGGTATTGAACAGAATTGGCATGAATACCTTTCAAAATATGCAAATCTCTTTTCTTCAAATGAAATACAAGGTTCTAGCCCACCTTCTGTTTTTGTAGGCTCATATGGATACCCAAAAGTTGGGATTGGACCTATGCTACCTCCCATTCATGGCGATACCACTCTTTTGGATACCCCTGAAAAATGGCTTGGCAAAAGTCTTGAAGAAATTGTGAATTATAGATTAAATCTTGTAAGAGGAGTACAAAAAACTGGAATTGAAGAAACCTCTGGTCGGTTTATAGAAAGTCTTCATGAATTAGCGATGTCATCAGGTTCAATTGATTCTGAAATTCAATTCATAAAAAATCCTGCACCCATTCCGTCAATTGATGGTCAAAATGCTCCTTTTGGTCCTCTTGGTGAAATAAAGAATGCAAAATTTTCTCCAAACTCTTCTATAAAATCAATTGAAAATGCATACTATGACACTGATTTAAAAGCAGAAGATGCAGTAATGAAACTCTATAATTCTGGAATTGAAATATCAAAAATTCAAAAATGTTTCAGTATTGGAATGTTTGGAAAAAATAGAAAATTAGTTCCAACAAAATGGAGTATAACTGCTACAGATCAAATAATTTCTAATGATTTGATGCATGATATACTTGAATTTGACATAATTGACAAATTTGATGTCTTTAACTTTGATCACCTTGGAAATTTGTTTTCTGTGATACTATTTCCACATAGATGGATTTTTGAAATGCAAGAAGCATGGCATGATAAAAATTCCATAGGATTTGGAAATGATTATGAAAATGCAAAAGGAATAGATCATCCTCCATCTATTGCAGGTGCGTACTTTGCAGGTAAATTAGCAGTAACCGAATATCTTCAAAAAATCAAAAAACAATCTGGTGTTATAATATTTAGAGAAATACAACCTGAATATGCTGTACCTGTTGGTGTTTGGCAAGTACGTGAAGGAATCAGAGAAGCAATGAAAAAAACTCCTCAAGAAGTAAATTCATTAAATGAAGCAATTGATCTTGCAACAAAACGTATGAGTATTAGTAAAAATGAATGGCTTGCTCATGGAAATATGCTTAAACTCATAGCTCAAACAAGCATGTCTGATTTTTTCTAATATTTGCATATTTATTGAGAGTATACAACCAACACTCAATGGAAAACAAAAGTGTAATGATAGCAATTTTGCTTGTTTTATCCCCAATCTTCTTCACAATTGCTATGTATCCTGACAGTTTCAGTCTAAGTTGGAATCAAGGTAGAGGTGGATTTCTATTTGCAATGGCCTTTATTGCAGCAGAATTAATTGGGTTAAAATTTGTAATTCCAAAAAAACGATTCTTTTACTGCATTCCATTAATTGCATTAACTATTGCATATTTTGTATCACTTCAATTCGGTGTAAGAGATTACATAATGAGTTTAGTTGATGTTTTTGGTGTTTTGGAATATTCTTGGGAATGGTTGTTTGATTTTGCTGTAATGGCGATATTTGTTACTGCATCTCTTGCAATATTGTTCGGAAGAAAATGGATTAGAATTGGACCTGCTGGACCAATATTCCTTGCTGGCAATGCAATAATCTTGGCATTAGATTCATTCTTTCCATATGACACTCTTGGACCATTACAATACATTGTCCCATATTTCGTACAAGCCAACGTTTGGGTGATTACAGTACTTGATCTTGGTGTGGCTACTGCACGTGATAATCTGATGTTTCTTAATGGTGACTTTGGTCCTTTTGCGTTACAAGTATTCTGGCCATCTGCAGGTGTACACAGTATAATCATCTATTCCCTTGTAATGATGGCATTTCTCATAAAAATGAGAATTCCTCGTAATCGTAAAATAATTTACTTTGTTCTAGGTATTCTTGGAACTATTTTTGTAAATATGATCAGAATATTTTCATTATCTGTTTATGCACTAAAGGTTACCACTGATCCAGAAGCTTGGGAAGAATTCCATTCTGTGGCTGGAGAAATAATGTTCCTTCCCTGGTTATTCATATTCTTATTGGTTGTTACTGCAGTTGAAACAAAACGGCTTAAGAAATTAGAATCTGAAACTGACTCTAAAAATAATTTGTAATACTACTTTGACCTTCAACATCTGAAAATTCTGAAATTCTAACTCCAATTCTTCTGACTAACATAACTTGTTCAATTAATGCATCTTCCAATAATTGATTAACAATTTTCTTTAACTCTATCTCGTTATTGACCGGATTTTTCAACATTCTTGATTTGGTCTTTGTTGACAAATCTTCATTTACAAACTGAATCCCAATTGAACGATACATTTTGTTATTATTAATTGCCAATTTATTCAATTGTATACACAATTCATTAGCATTTTCTCGCAGAAATTCTATTTCTTTAGAATTTTTCTTCAAAGTAATGATTTTACTAAATTGAATTGTAGGTGGTCTTTCTTTCACTATTTCAGAATCTATTCCCTTGGCAGAGTTGAAAATATAGCCTCCAGTCTTCCTTCCAAACATTTTATTCAAATCAAAAACATCAATTTTCTTTAATTCTTCTATGGTGTGGATATTCATTTGTGCAAATACATCTTCTGTCTTCTTACCTATTCCTGGTATCTCTCTAATTTTTAGTGGTGACAGAAATTGTTCAATTTGTTCAGGTTTTACCGTTGTTAATCCATCAGGTTTTTTAAAATCTGATGCAATCTTTGAGAGTAATTTATTTGGACTAATTCCTATAGAACACGTAAGTTTCAGCTCATTTCTTATTTCATTTTTTAATTGCTGCGCTAGATGTTGCGCATTGTTAAAACTCATTTCAGTTTTTTTTGTAACGTCTAGATATGCTTCGTCTCTACCAACATATTCAAACACATCTGCATATTTTTCAATTATTTCCATTCCCTTTGATGACATGTCTGAATAATAATCGAAATCTGCTGGCAAAAAAATTGCATCTTGTTCTTTCAATTTATTTTTTGCAAGCATAATTGGCATTCCTGATTTTACCCCGAATTTCCTTGCGTTGTAATTGGCAGTAGCTATTGCACCACTATCTCCACCTCTATCTGAAAAAATACATACTGCAACACATTTTCCTTTGATTTTGGAATTTCGAATCTCTTCACATTGTGCATAAAAATAGTCAAAATCCACATGAAAGACAATTCTTTTTTCCATAATGTGTTTTAGAATTCAATTCTTATTACGATTACGTAATTTTATATCTGAATCTCAATTAAACATCTTATTGGATTCTGCAATTGAGGTAAATGATGATGGTGTTAAGGTTAATCCTGAAGTCATGGAAAATGAAAAATTCTACCATTGTGTTTTCAAGAATAAAGTAATCTTAGTTTTCAAAGATCATCAAGAATTTCTCAATTGTTTTGAAATAGAAGAAAAGGAGATAGTGGAACAAATCAAATCTTCAAAAGACGAAGATGTACACTCTATACTGGAATCTTATATTGAAAAAGAGAAGCTTAAAAAACAATAAACTTGTCTTACTGTATTAATGAGTTCAAAATCTGATGCTTCTGACATTCTTGATGAAATACTAGAAGATTCAAAAAAACCTGAAGCACAACCTGAAGCACAACCTGAAGCACAACCTGAAGCACAACCTGAAGCACAACCTGAACCAGAAACAAAGTCTGAAAAAAAACCATTTAGTCCTGAAGAAAAACCTACAAGAAAATTAATTCTGATAGGTGTGAAACCTTTGGTCACATACGTCAATTCAACATTAACTCAATTATCGACATTACCTACTGTTACAATAAAGGCAAGAGGTCAACGTATTACTCAGGCTGTAGATGTATCTCAATTCATTATGAAGCGTATGCATTCCATTGGTTATAGAATATCTGATGTAAGAATATCTTCTGATGCACTAGAATCTAGAGATGGAAAAACACGTAATGTCTCTACCATAGAGATTGACATATCAAAGTGATTTTATAATTTTAATAGAAATTCTATTCCAAAATAGACTAAAACTATACTCAATCCAACTATAATGATCTTGAAATTTCTTTTTGAAAGATAATTCTTGGCTTTGGATGAAAAGGCTGCAATTGTAAATAACCATGCATAATCCATCCAAATATGAAATAAAAATAGAACAACAATTCCAAAAATTCCAAAAATTTGTATTGATTCTGAAATTAATACTAAACCAATTGTTAACCACCATACAATAAAAAATGGATTTAATGCACTAAGTAAAATTCCTGCTACAAATGGACCTTGACCTGATTTTGTTTCTAAGCTAAATTTTTGTTTTGTAACTGTTCTAATTTGTAAAAAAGCAAATCCAAATAGACCTATTGCACCTAATACTGTTATTGTTGTTCTAATTTCTGGAACACTTTCTATAGAAAAAAATCCTATTCCTAACAACAATATTAATGGAAATTCCACAATAGTATGTCCTACAGCTATTTTTATTCCGGAAATTTTTCCTTCACGTAATCCATACATTACATTTGCAGCAAATAGTGGCCCTGGTGACATTACACCAGATGCCGAAATTACTACAACTAATCCTAAAAAACCAATTATCTCTTGCATGTTGAATTGAATCTGCTCTAGATATTAACGATAGATGTGGTCGCCTAAATCTTTTGTATCTTGAGTTGCTTGCTGCAGTTGTTCTTCAATAATTTTTGATTCATTTTCTAATTTTGTCATATTACAAGATATTCCTGGAATGATTTTAGAAAATGTTTCACACAAATTTGCAGTTGCTTTGAAATCTGGAATTTCTTTATTTGAGCTCACTAGTAAAACTATGACATCTTGACCTCGTGATGCACCCTCATTCAATAATATTCCTGAGATTCCTGGAATTGTTGCGTGATCTACCATCGTAATTCCATTATCTACAAGTTTTCCTCTTGCATTTCCCGTTGACGCAACACCGAACACTTCTACATCGTCTGATCCTTTAACTGTGATACTACTTACAATTGTTGAACATTTTTTCTCTTTAGCCCAATCCAACATCATTATTGCTGCTTCTCTATGCATTGTAACATCAAGTGTAAGAAATGATGAAAATATTCCAACTTTAAGATCTTTATTTACAAATATTCTAGTTGCATAATTTGGCATGCCATTTTTTATGACACTTATTGGTGGGAATTTATCTGAATCAATATTTGCTTGTAATTCAAAATTAGATGTATTAATCAAAGATTCTGTAGCTATTGCACTTGTTATTCCAGATGATGGGAATCCGTTAACTAATGTACCTCCTTCCAAATCTATTGGTACGATCTCTTTGATTTCTATGTCTTTACTCATATAATACTACATATTTTGCATGTAAAATAATTTGTCTTTCTAGGAAAACTTTAAACTGTAAGTAATTCACAATTTGACGAATGCCTGAAAAAATTAAAGTTGCATTAGTTGGTTTAGGAAACTGTTTTTCTGGACTAATTCAGGGAATTGAATATTATTCCAAAAACCCTTCTCAAAAGGTTACTGGAATCATCCATGAAAATTTACGTGATTATACTATTCATGATATTGAATTTGTCGCTGGATTTGATGTTGGAGCAAATAAAGTTGGAAAACCAATCAATGATGCCATCTATGAATCGCCAAATATGGTGAATTGGATTGATAAAAATGACATGCCTAAAGCAAACGGAAATGTCTATGAAAGTCCCGCATTAGATGGTGTTGGCATATGGGTTGAAAATAAGGTTAAACCAATTGAAAGCGGAAAATCTGAATCTGAATTACGTGAAGAAATAATCAAAGTTTTAGAAGAAACTGGAACTGAAATCATAGTTTCATATCTTCCTGTAGGCTCAGAAAAAGCAACACAATTTTGGGCTCAAGTATGTTTGGATACAAACACTGCATTTGTTAACTGCATGCCTGCATTTATTGCATCTGATAAGGAATGGGCACAAAAATTCACTGATAAAAATATCCCAATCATTGGTGATGATATTAAAGGTCAAGTTGGAGCAACTATTGTCCATAGAACTCTTGCACGATTATGTGATGAACGTGGAACAAAGATCGAAAAAACTTACCAGATCAACGTAGGTGGAAATACAGACTTTCTTAACATGAAAGAGCAAGAACGTCTTGTTAGTAAAAAAATATCAAAAACTGAAAGTGTTCAAAGTCAATTGACCGATAGATTGGATGACGATGATATCTATGTGGGTCCTTCAGACTTCATTCCTTTCTTAGGAAATACAAAATTAATGTTCATGAGGATCGAAGGTAGACAATGGGCAAACATTCCGTACAACATGGAAGTTCGTTTAGAAGTTGATGATAAGGCAAATTCTGCTGGAATAGTTATTGATGCTATTCGTCTTGCAAAAATTGCTCTTGATCGAGGCATGGGCGGTCCAATTATTCCTGCCTCTGCATATCTAATGAAACACCCAATAGAACAAATGACTGATCCTGTAGCAAAAAGTAAAATCGAAGCCTTTGTGAAAGGCGAATAACCTCTACAATCTACTTAGTAGCATTACAAAGTTTGTTTCCAAAGTCAACATTACTTGTTCACATTAATTATGCGAGTCTAAACACCATAATCTTCATTGGTTCATGTAAAAAAAGTTGAGATCTTTGGCTTCAAATCATTTGGATTCAAAAATACTATTGTAGATTTTGAACCTGGACTAGTTTCAATTTCTGGTCCAAACGGTTCTGGTAAAAGTAACATTCTAGACGCAATTACTTTTGCACTGGGTGAAAATAGACCTAAAGTAATGCGTGCTCCAAATTTACGTGGTCTCATGCATGATGTTGAAGGTGCAGCTAGACGTGGACCTAAAATGGCAAGAACCAGTGTACATTTTGATAATTTAGATAGAAAAATTCCAGTTGATTCTGACATTGTTACAATTACAAGAGAAATGAATGATAAAGGTGACAATATCTATTATTTGAACAAAAAGAAGGTAATACGTTCAAAAATTCTTGATCTGATGGAAATTGCAAATGCTGGCTTAAACCAAATTAATAACGTCCAACAGGGAACCGTTACAAGAATTTCTGAAATGACATCTGAAGAAAAAAGAATTGTCATAGAAGATTTGATTGGTCTTTCTGCATTTGATGAAAAGAAAAAGGAAGCAGAAAAACAATTAACTGATGCAGATCATAAACTCGAAATCGCAATGGCCAAAATGGGTGAGGTGAAGAAAAGAATTGATGAGTTAGAGGAGGAACGAAATAAAAAACTTCGATATGATATACTTGAACGTGAACTAAACCGTTATCGTGCAATATCTGCTGCCAGTAGTTTAAAATCAATACAATCTGAAAAGGTATCTAAAGATAAGACTCTCAATTCATTGAATTCTGAAATAAAACATCTAGAAGAAGAACGTGCATCTATACGAAAGGACGCCTCTGAAATACGAGCTCAAAAAACCAAATTTATGGATGAAGTAAACGCATACAACAAATCAAAATCTGAAATTGAGACAAAATTAAGCTATGAAAGACGCAAATTTGATGAAGCCGACAGCTTAATCAAAACTAGTACTAACCGTTTAACTGAAATTGATAAAAATTTGCCTAATCATAAAATAAATCTTGAAAACTTACAAATACAAAAATCATTTTCTGAATCCCAGATTTCTCACTTTAAAAATAAAATAAATGATATTCGTGAAATTGAAAAATCATTTGATGAAAAAACAAAAAGTCTTAGAACACAAAAAACTGAAGCGATGAGACAGCAATCTCAAGTAATTACACAAAAACGTGATGTTGATCAAAAAATCCAAAAATTAACTGATAAAATAACTGCAACAAAATTAGCTGTTGGTGAATTTGAATCTGCATCAACTAATGGAAAAGAAAAACTTGCATCCAATCAAGAAAAATTTAATTCCTTAGTAAGTAGTCTTGATACTTTAGAGACACAAAAAATAAAACTTGAGCGCATAATTGGAAATCACAAACATTCTATTTCTGAAATTAATTTACGGATAAAAAAATTCACTGATGACAAAAAAAGATCTGAAAGTGATATACATGAATTATCTGAATTAATTGACGCATCATCCAAAGGTGCAAACAAGTATGAAACCAAAATTAAATTTGCAAAAGGAATAATGCATGAAGACTATTCCATATCAAAACTCAAACATAGTACACAAGACTTTGGAATAGAAGGTTTGGTTTATGAGATACTTTCTTGGGATAAAAAATATGAGCGTGCAGCTCTTGCAGTTTGTTCAAATTGGATTAAGGCTGTAGTAGTCAAAGATTTTGAATCTCTTATCTCTCTTGCAGAATTTGTCACAGATAAAAAATTACCAAAACTCAAAATCATACCACTGGAATCTATACCTCAGGTAAAAATTGAATGCCCAAAACAAAATGGTGTTTTAGGTATTCTATCTGATTATGTTAAATGTGAGCAAAAATTCTCCTCACTCAAAAATTTTCTATTTGGAAATGTTGTATTGGTTGAATCACGAAATATTGCAATCAGTTTATCGAAATCAGGTTTCAAAACAATTACTGTATCTGGTGAATATTTTGAGGCTAAAACAACATCTGTTGTAATTGATAATAACTCAAAAATCTCAAAATTAACCAAAATCATCAACATGAGTGATTCTGTTGAAGGTCTTCAACAAATGATTTCTGCACTTAGACAAACAGTTACAAAAAAGAAAAATCGTGCCAAAAAACTCGATTTACTAGTAAAAAATTATGAAAAAAGACTATCTCTGTCTGAAGTAGGAATGAATACTACCTCCAACAGTCTTTCTGAACTAAAATCTCGAATTTCTCAGATTTCAAATAATAAAAAGTCATTTGAAACAAGAATCAACCAGTTAAATAAAACACAGGAAAGAATTTCAAGAGAATTAATTAATCGTAAATCGCATTTAGAATCTCTAGAATCCCAAATCAAACTTGTTAGAGATAATTATGCAGAGCCTCAAATGGATAGAATTGCAAATGAAATTAAACTTGTAAATGAACAAATTGTTGAACAAGATAAAAAATTAGAACCAATTCAAAATGATTTGAAGAAAAAAGAAAGACATCTTGCAGAACTAATGGCACATGATACAAAAATCACTGGAGAAAGAAAAAATCTTCGCCACACCGTATCTTCTATGGATCAAGAAAAATATCATTTAGAAGTTGATATACGTCGTTCAACCAAAGAAAAAGAAACAACTGAAACAGAACTTGTAAGACTTCGTGACGATGAACAAAAACTCATCTCAACTTCTGGTACCTCTGTTGAAAAAATGACTGAATTTGATAATAGTCTTGAAAGTTTGAATTCAAAAGAACGTGATTCCACAAAAGAAATCACTTTGCGTGAACGTAATACTGATGCACTAAATAGAGATCTTACCGATTTACGTCAAAAAGAATCCAAAATAACCTCACTTCTTGCTACCTTTGGTTTTGATAATACTATCGAAGTATTTGATGTTGAATCTACTATATCGTCTCTTGAATCTGAACAAAATCGTATAAAGAATTCTCTAAATGCCGGTGCACCATCTCAATACGTTGAAGTTTCAAACGGATACAAATCTTCTTCATCTAAAAAGAATATGCTTGAAAAAGAACGAAATACTATTGTTGCATTTATTGAATCCGTAGAAAAGGACAAGAGACAAACATTCCTTGACGCTTTTGACACTGTTGACACTCAAGTAAAAGATGCATTCTCAAAAATGACTGGCGGAACTGCTTGGTTAGAACTTGAGAATGAAGATGATATATTTAATTCTGGATTAAATTATCTAATTCAATTCCCTGGAAAACCTAAAAGAGAATCCACATCTATTAGTGGTGGTGAAAAAACTCTTGCCGCAACAGTCTTTGTACTTGCACTCCAAAAACTTAACCCTTCACCATTTTACATGTTTGATGAAGTTGATGCTCATCTTGATGCACCAAATGCTGAAAAATTATCTAATATCATTAAAGAAAGATCTGAAGGTAGTCAATTTATCATGGTCTCACTCAAAGATTCTGTTGTAGAAAAAGCACGGTTAATCTATGGTGTATTCCCAAAACATGGAGTATCTCATGTAATAAAATACAAAGACAAGAGACTTTTGTCTTCCCTAGAAAGTCAACAATAATTACTCTTTTGATAATTTTCTAATGTATGAAATTATTCCTGTATAATCAATATCTCCAAATCCTGCATCTGTTGCATCTGCGTAAATTTTTCTTGCAATCTTTGCCATTGGTAATTCTGCATCAAAGGATTCTGCTGCATCGTTGATTGTGTCTAAGTCTTTTTTGAGATTTGCAAGAGTAAAAGTTGGTTTTACACTATCGTTAATCATTTTGTGTGCTTTTCCTTCACTCATTCCTGTTTTGAAATAAGTAGAATTCAATACTTTAAGAAATATTTCTGGGTCAAATCCTGCTTTTTTTGTTAATGTAATTCCCTCTGAAAGTGATAATGCTAACATCGCGATTTGTAAGTTCATTGCAAGTTTTATTGAATGTGCAGTTCCTGTATCTCCTAAGAAAATAGATTGGTCTGCTATAGATTCGAAAACGGATTTGAATTTTTCAAAAATCTCTTTTTTACCTGATGCCATGATGACTAGCTTACCATTAATTGCAACATTTGGGCCTCCCATAACTGGAATTTCCATATAGTCTATGCCGTTTTCTGAAACTTGTTTTGAAATTTCTCTAGTTGAATTTGGATTTATTGTACTCATATCTGCTATACATATTCCCTCGTGTTTTCCTGCTACTAATCCACAATCTCCAAAAACCACGTCTTTCACTGCATTTGCATCTTTTACTACAACTATCACTAAATCTGATTTTTCAGCAACATTTTTTGGAGAATCTACGACTAAAGCTCCTTTATTTTCAAGCTTTTTGGTTTTTTCTTTACTTCTGTTAAAAACTGTCACTTCATAACCTACATCAAGTAAATGTAGTCCTACTGCTTCTCCTAACATTCCTGTTCCGATAATTCCTAATTTCATTATCTTCTCTCCTCTTCGACTAATTCCCAATCTCCTCTACCAATTCTTGGCGCAGTAAATTTCAAATGACCTATCACTCTATCTCCTTTTCTAACCATTGCAAAATCGGCTTTTTTTGTACTGTAGATTTTTTCTTTTGCCTTGTATCCTCCTTCTATTACTTTAACTCTAAATTTTTTACTTGCCTTAATGATTAAACTTCTTGCAGTTTTTACATCTCCCATCCATGAAAACATTTCAAATGTACCAAAATTTTCCGTTTTGATTACATAATCATACAACCTTGCTTCAAATTTCATCTTTTTTTTCTTAGCTTCTTCATTTAGCCATTGTACAAGCTCTTCACCTGAACCTTCTTCTGAACCAAATGTCTCTGACTCTTTCATATCTTCCTTCTAATTTCACTATACATGAAGTTATCTTGGTGGACCCCATGTTTCTTCAATAACGGTTTTTCCATTTTCGGTATAAACAAAATACTTTTTTCCACATCTAAAACATTGCCACACAAATTTTCCTTCAACTTTATTTTGATATTGCATAGGTAAAAAACAGGTAGTACAATCAAGTGACTCTGGCATTTCTGTGGAATCGATAACTGGTAATTCTCTTTTCTTTTTTTCTTGCATTTAATTTAACTAGATTTTCAGTTATAGATATCTGATTTGTATAAAATTCGAGTCATGTGGAAATAACTTACTAGTAGCCTCTTGCAAATAGAGGTCTAATGCTGCTTTGATCTGAGCATTTAATGCATTTTGAATCTGTATCCTTTGCATCACTTGTTATTACTCTCACATCTGCGCTTGTTTCTTCTTTAATTTCTTCTTCACATTTTGGATTATTGCAAATTGGTGCTTTGATCAACCGACCTTTCTCAAGTTCAGCTTTAAAATCATCATATGTATCAACTTCAGAAGTTCTGTCTTCTAGAATTTTCTTAGCATCTGAAAACATATCGTTGTGAATTTTATCTAATTCTGAAACTACTCTTTCTACAAGCCCTGTGATTTCTTGATCATCTTTTTGGCGATTATGTCTTCTAGCAAATGTAACCTGATTTTTTTCTAAATCTTTTGGTCCAATTTCAATTCGTAATGGAATTCCTTTCATCTCCCATTCGTTAAATTTGAAACCTGGTGTAAGCTGCTCTCTATTATCTACTTGTACTCTAATTTCTGCATCTTTTAGTTTCTCTTCAATTTCTTTTGATACTTTTCCAATTTTCCCTTTGTCTTCATCTGAATAATAAATTGGGATTATGATTACTTGAATTGGTGCAACTCTTGGAGGTAATACTAATCCTCTATCATCTCCATGAACCATGATCATTCCGCCAATCAATCTCCATGAAACTCCCCATGATGTCTGCCATGCATAACTTTCAACATTTTCTTTATCTGCATATTTTAATTCAAATGGTTTTGAAAAATTCTGTCCAAGGAAATGTGATGTACCCATCTGTAGTGCTTTGCCATCTGGCATCAATGATTCCATTGTATAAGTATAAACTGCTCCAACAAATTTTTCCTTCTCTGATTTTTTTCCAGTAATGACTGGAATTGCTAATTCTTCTTCAACTGTTTTTTTATATAATTCTAAAATGTCTGCAACTTCTTTTTCAGCTTCTTCACTATTTACATGGACTGTGTGACCTTCTTGCCAAAGAAATTCTGATGTTCGTAAAAATGGTTTTGTAGCTTTAATTTCTGCCCTTAATGCTGTATTCCAAAAATTAATTTTTAAAGGTAAATCTCTCCAACTTCTAATCCATTTTGCAAATAATGTGTATGCCAAAGTTTCTGATGTTGGTCTTAACGCTAATCTGTCTCCAAGTTCTCCTTCTCCTGATTTAGTTACCCAAAATACCTCTGGATTAAATCCTGCAAAATGATCTTTTTCTTTCGTTAAGAGTGATTCTGGAATTAAGGTTGGTAAAAATCCATTTCTATGACCTGTTGCTGCAAATTTTTTATCAAGTGATGATTTCAATGATTCCCAGATTGAATATCCATCAGGTCTTAGAACAATTAATCCTTTAACCGGAGCATAATCGACCAGTTCTGATTTTATGACCGTCTGTGTATACCATTCGCTAAAATCTTCTGATTTTTTTACGGTTACTCCAATCTCTTTTCCCATTTGAAAAGACAAGAATTTTGTAATTATTTAGTCTTGTTTCCACATTACTAAAACCTAGAATTATATTGAAAATATTGAATTATGAAGGATATGGCAAAACAGGATCTTCTAACTATTGTTGAAAAAATTATCTCTCTAGATTCTCAGATGAGATTTGCATCTATTATTGATCTAAAAGGCAACATTGTTGAAGGAATTATGAAAACAGGTAAAAACTCACTTGAATCTCAACGTCAAGAAGAACATTTCTGTAAACAGGTATCTCAAAGACGAAAAATGAGAAAAGAATTTGATCGTCCTCTTGGAAAAGTAAGATATGTTCACGTTGAACGTGAAAAAGTAACACAATTTGTTATCTACACCAGCCGAAAAACAATCTTTTTCACAATGGAGCCTGAATTAACAATACAACGAAAAATGAAGCTTGTTTCTCAAATTAAGCGAATTACTGCTAATCTTTGAGTGCGTCGCCTTTACACAAGACATTTCCCATAACTCTGCTTTGAAAGTTTGTGCAAACAAAACATTGAATGAAATGAATCTCATCTTTTAAGACTGGGCATTCAACAAATTCTTGCTTCATTCTTTTTAGCATTTTTGGGCTAACTCCTTTCAACTTCAATTTTCCTTTCTCGTCCATCATTCCTCCTTCTTTGAGGATTTCTTTTACATCGTTTGGAAGTTTTTGTCGTCCTTCTCTTGTTTGAACTTTAACTTCGTATTTGTGTTCTAATTCGTCAACCATGTTGCAATCTCCATGAGGGCTGATTTATTACTAGCTATTGCAGATCGGATTGTCTTGTTTCAACTTTTATATGATGAACTTTTTTTGTCAAAATAGAAAATAATGCTAGCAATTTTTGACGTTGAAGGAGTGTTGTATGATGCAGAATATCTGCCAATTTTGGCTGAAAAAGTTAACAAAGAAGACGAGATTTGGGATATAACAAAAAAAGGCATTCAAGGTTCAATAAATTGGGAAGAAGGATTAACAAAAAGAGTTGAACTTCTAAAAGGCATTGATTTTGAAACTTGTAAACAAGTTGCTGATTCTTTACCTATAATGACTGGTGCACGACAAGCATGTAAAACTCTAAAGGATGCGGGATGGAAAGTAATGGCAGTTTCTGGAGGATTTACCATAATGACTGATAGACTAAAAGAAGAACTAAATCTTGATCATGTTTACACAAATGAATTGATATTCAAAGATGGAAAACTTGATGGCGTGAAAATTAACGTTGATTCTGATAAGGCAAAATCAGCTCGGATAAAAATCCAAGAATGGAATATTCCTAAAGAGGAAATTGTGGTGATTGTTGATGGTGCAAATGACATAAAATTATTTGATATTTCTAATCTTGGCATAGCGTATCGTGCACAGGATTTAGTAAAAGAACTTGCAACCACTACGCTTGAAGAAAAAGATCTTGCAAAAATCATCCCTATAATCAATGAGCATTATTCTATGCAACTTCCTGTCCCGGTATCGTCATAATATTGAAAAAACTCAATTATAGCAAATTTTCTCATTAATTGTTGACTTTACAAATAATTCCAATTCATTTCAAAAACGATGTTCAGCCAACCGATGATTTGATTGATTTACTGTTATCTTCTTCTAAAACATCTCTTGAAAATGGAGATGTTTTAGTGGTATCACAAAAAATCATATCTAAACATGAAGGACGAGTTGTAAATTTAGATTCTATAATTCCATCTGAGTTATCTATCGGTATTGCCTCTGCGTATGATAAAGATCCTAAATTGGTTCAAGCCATTTTATCTGAATCAACAAGAATTGTTAGGATGGAGCATGGAGTGATTATAGTTCAAACAAATCACGGTTTTATTTGTGCAAATGCGGGAATTGATGAAAGTAATGTAGAAAATGGATATGCCACATTACTTCCAAAAGATTCTGATAAATCTGCAGATGACATAAGATTAAAAATTCTGCAACAAACTGGAAAAAAAATTGCTGTAATAATTTCTGATACCTTTGGACGTCCTTTTAGAATGGGACAAACTGATCACGCAATTGGTGTGTCTGGAATTGATACTATTTTACATTATGAAGGAACTCCTGATACCTTTGGTAAAATTTTACGAGTTACTGCAACTGCTATAGTTGATGAACTCTCTTCTGCTGCAGAGCTTGTAATGGGTAAAACCAAAAAATGTCCTGCTGCAATAATCAAAAATTTTGAATTTAAAGAAAATACTGGAAATATCCAAAGTATACTTCGTTCAGAAGACGAGGATCTATTCAGATAATTAATAAAAGTAAAATTTCATACAAATGTTAGAAATGCTTAGAACTGAACTTCATTGTCACAATGTTTTCTCTAATGGTCATGTGGGTGATTTGGAACCGCCGTTCGATTGTAACGTTTCTGTAAATGAACAATTACAAAAATCTCTAGATTCAAAATTAGATGTATTATTTGTTACAAATCATAACACATTGGATGGATTTGAACAATTAACTAACTACAAAAACAATCATGAAAAATTTTCAAATATCAAAGTGTATCCTGCTGTTGAAATAACTACTGACAAAGAAGCACATGTTCTTGTTTATGGCTTACAAGAAGAAATCAAATCATCTCAAAGCATTGATGAAATTCTTGATGCTGCAAAATCACAAGATGCCGTTACAATAGCTCCTCATCCGTTTAGCTTGATTGATGCTTTACGTGATGATTCACTAAAATGTGATTTATTTGAAGTTTTTAACAGTTCAAATATTGACATTTATTCAAATAAAAAAGCAGAAATTTTTGCCAAAGAGAATAACCTCTTTACTATCGCAGGAAGTGACTCTCATGTTGCATCTACGATTGGAAGATGTACAAATTTGATAGATTCTGAAAATAATCTTGATGATATATTGTATGCAATGAAAAAAGGAAAAATTTCAATTGAAAAAATGGAATATGTCAAACGTCGTGAAGTCTTAGAACACATTCAGTATAAAATTGAAAATTCTAAAGAATACATAGATCAATATGTGAAGGAATTCTATCCTCGATACTTTTCATTGTTCAATTCAATGTACAAAATCTACATGTTTACAAAAAACTCATTCATTTGGGATGTTGCATTCAAGCTTGCAATATTTGGATTAAGAAGAATTTCTTACAAAATTAATTTTGAAGGTTATGATCCTTATGCATTTAGGACTCGTGACATTCCAACAATCACAAAAATGATTATCTAATGTCTATAGGCAAGCAAAAAAGAATTAGATTTTAATATAGACGTACAATTTTTTATTGTATACAATGTCTGAACCACAAAAAACATTAGATGTACGAGGATTATACTGTCCTTCGCCAGCAATGCAAACTGTAGTCGAATTATCAAAAATGCAAGTTGGTCAAATACTTCTTGTACTGGCAGATGATCCTGCGGCTGAAGATGACATTACTGATTTGTGTAGAACTCGCGGTCACGAACTTGTACAATTAAATAAAAACGGCAGTGATCTGGAATTTACAATTAAAAAAATCAAATAATCTTACTTTTGTTCTGATAAATATTTGTCAACATCGATTGCTGACATACATCCAAATCCTGCTGCAGTAACAGCTTGTCTGTATCTATGGTCGTGGACATCTCCTGCAGTAAACACACCTTTTACACTGGTCTCTGTATTTTCTTTTTGAATGATGTAACCATTTTCATCCATTTCTAATTGATTTTTGAATAATTCTGTATTTGGTTCGTGTCCTATTGCCACAAAAACTCCTCCCATTTCTAGGGTTTTGTTTTCTCCAGTTTTTGTGTCTTTTAGAACTACCTGTTGAACTTTTTGGTCACCTTTGATATCTTCAATCACACTATTCCAATGAACCTCGATATTCTCGTTACTTAGTGCACGATCTTGCATAATTTTACTTGCTCTGAATTCATCTCGTCTGTGAATGATGTGAACCTTTGATGCAAATTTTGTTAGAAATGTTGCCTCTTCCATACATGTGTCTCCCCCACCGACAACTGCAATTTCCTGATTCCTGAAAAATGCACCATCACATGTTGCACAATATGAAACGCCTTTTCCGCTGAATGTTTGTTCACCTTCAATACCAATTTTTCTTGGTGTTGCACCTGTACAAACTATTACAGCTTTTGCATCATATTCTTCTGAACCTGTTAAAACTTTGAATGGTTTTGCACGAAAATCAACATTCACGACTACGTCATCGATAATTGTTGTGTTCATTCTTTCTGCTTGTTTTCGCATTGTTAACATTAGATCCGGACCCATTACTCCTTCTTCAAATCCTGGATAATTTTCAACATCAGTTGTATTCATTAATTGACCGCCAGGCAAAAGTCCTGAAATTATTAGTGTATCGTGTCTTGCTCTTGAACAATAAATCCCTGCGGTGTATCCTGCTGGACCTGCACCAATTATAATTACGTCATAAGATGTCTTTACTTTTTTTGGAAAATCTGGAGTTTTTGGTTCGTCATTTGAACCTCTATCTTCCATAACCAGTGAGCTATCATCACCTGACATCATAATAATTTACTTTATGTTTATAATTTAAATCAATTTAGATTAGTCAAGATCTCATTGTGTTTTTTACACAGTTTACTTATTTCAAGTTGTGAGAATAAAAGATCCTTTTGCCAATGAGCGTTATTTAATCGGCATTCAATATCTTCACAAAATGATTCTCCTGTTATATTGTAAAAAATGACTTGTAAGATGTAACCTTCTAAAATTTTTGTTAGTCTTTTATCATTATATTCTAGGAATTTGCCTTTGTATTTCTCTTTAGCAGATTTAATATCCAAACCTTGTGTTTTTAATTTCATTACTTCAAAATAGTATTCCTTTGGTTTTGCAGGAGCTTCAACTATTCCTGTGGTCGAAATGATTGATGGATTTGCACAAATTACTGCTCTTCCATGATATCTATTGTCGTTTTCATCAAATGTACATGTTAATCTATTTGTTAGAATGATATGTAATGTTTCACTATCTTCGCTAAGATATCTGAGAATTTTTTGTAGTTCAAATCCATCATACATGAATACATCGCTAATTTGTTGCGCATTCTCAACCTTGGTTGTAGAATCCATCAATGAAGAATCTTCACATAACTTTCTTTCAAATTTGATCTCGTCATCACTTGACTTATGCTCTGAAAATGAACTTTTAATGTCTGTGATACGAATATTTGATAATTTTTTGATGTTTTCTAAACTGAATTCTTTGAAAACATTATCTTTTATCTCCACTTTAATTGGAAAATTCTCTTGTAAAAAAACTACTAATGCATCAATATTGATTTCAGAAATTGCCGATTCTCTGTATAATATGATTTTTTTAAAGTTCAAATAGATTATTTTGGAATTTGATTTTCAAATTCTTTAATCTTTTGATCAGTCACTTCTGCTGCTCTTTTTCCTGAATAAAGCATTGAACCAAATGTTGGTCCCATTCTTGCTAATCCGTGTGTTTCAGTTACTGACATTCCTGCTGCAACCAATCCTGGATACACTTCTCCTGTTTTGTGTACAACATGTTCTTCGCCATCTTCTACCCACATTGGATTCATTCCTTTCCATTCAACTAGTTGTCTGTCTACTAGTCTTTTTACTGCGACTGAATCGTGACCTGATGCATCAATAATCATTTTTGCTTCTAATGCAACAGGATCTACACATGTGATGTTTCTTGGTAATGCTGAAACTGGCATCCAGTTTACAACAATTCCTGCAACTCTTCCATGTCTCATAACTAAATCATCAAACTTTGTTAAATTCAAAAACTTGACTCCTGCATCACATGCACCTGCAATTAATTTTGAAACTGCATGTGGTCCTGGTGTTAGATACAATCCTTCACCAACTTTTTTGTATGGAACTCCTAACTCATCCCAAATTTTTTGTGCTGGTGCACGTACTGTTACTGGATTCATCATATAACCTCCAAGCCAATATCCTCCGCCTAGATAGTTATTTTGTTCAATAACTAATACTTTGTAACCCATCAATGATAATTCTCTAGATGCAGTTAATCCTGCAGGTCCAGCTCCAATAATTATGATATCGCTTTCTGCTCTATCTTGTAAAACATCGTAAAATTCTTTTGCAATAGCCCTTGTAATTTCTACTTCTTTTGCATCTGCAAAAATTTTATCTGGTCTTTGTTCGTTTACTGACTCTTGCATGGTTTTTTTTATTCTCAAACTCATTAATAGCTTTGGGTATTTTATTCACAATTAGGTAACACTAACACAAACCGGCAAAAATGTATACTTTGTTTGGTTGATGTGTATAACTTACCCATATCAAAAACTTATAACCATACAGCGATCGAAAAAGAATAGATGGCACAACAGCTAAGACCATCAAAACCGGCTGATAAACAGCCAAAGATTGATTGGTCCAGAAGACAAGAAGCAGAAAATTTTGCTGAAACCGTGAAGCTATTCCGACAAGGCAAAATTGATCATGACATGTTCCGTAGATATCGGTTACAACATGGTGCATACGGCACACGTATGACTGATGATTATGCGATGGTTCGAATCAAAGTTCCGGCAGGACAAATTTATCCATACCAATTAGAAAAAATTGCGCAATTAAGTGAGATGTATTCAATTGGCAGTGCACATTTTTCAACTCGTGAAAATATACAACTTCATTGGGTTATACTAGAAGATGTTTCTGAAATAATGCAATCTCTTGCTGATGTTGGAATGACATCTCGTGAAGCATGTGGAAACACTGTTAGAAATGTTATGTGTAGTCCATTATCTGGTGTTTGTAAAGATGAAATCTTTGATGCTACTCCATATGCATTGGCAATTGCAAGATTCATGCTTAGAAATCCAATATGTCAAGGACTTCCACGTAAATTCAAATTTAATTTTACATGTTGTGAAAAACATGGAATGATAAGAATTGTCGATGTAGGTCTTTTACCTCAAATCAAAGAAATTGATGGAGAGAAAAGAAAAGGTTTCAAAATATTCTTAGGTGGCGGATTAGGAAATCGTTCCTTTGTTGGACATCAGTTAGAAGATTTCACTCCTGTTGAAGATTTACTATACACCTCAATGGCGGTAATCCGAATTTTTGATAGAATGGGTGACAGAAAAAATCTATCGCGAAACAGAATGCGTTATTTAGTAAATGATCTTGGATGGGAAAAATTCCAAAATCTTGTATTAAAAGAAAGAGCTGTTGTAAAAGCTACTCAATCTGTAATTGTTAAACTGAATATAGATGAAAGTGCAAATGAAATTCAAAGACCAATATCTGTAAGTGATGAATCTGCTTCTGTTCCTGATGGATTTGCAAGATGGCAAAAGACCAATGTTGAAAAACAATCTCAATCTGGTTTTAACTCTGTATTCATTGGTTTGGAAGCTGGCGATATTACTGCTAATCAACTACGAAGTGTTGCTGAAATTATACGCGACTATTCTGCTGAAGGCTTCGCTAGAAATGGATTCTCACAAAATATTGTAATTAGATATGTTCATGATGATGATCTAAAATCAATGTATTCTAGATTAATTGAAAATGGTCTTGCAAAAACTGGATCATTAACAATGGCTTCTGCAGTAGGCTGTTCTGGTACCACTTCATGTAATCTTGCACTCACAAATTCTCATAGATTGGCAAAAGAAGTACAAAGAAAATTTTTGGAACTTAATTTTGATGAAGATGATGATTTGAGAGATTCTACTATCAAAATTAGTGGCTGTCCTAATTCTTGTGGACAGCATCAAATTGCAACAATTGGATTCTATGGTGGCGGTGGTAGACATGAATCTAATATGTTCCCAAATTATACCATGTCATTAGGTGGTAAATTTGATGAAGATTCAATGCTTGGTCATCATACAGCTCGTGTCCCTGTCAAACGTATAATTCCTGTAATTTTAAAAATTATTGAATTATTCAAAGAAAATAAACAACCTGATGACACACTTGCCAAATGGATTGATAGAGTTGTTAAAGGAAACGAATCTTCAAAAATTACTGGAGTTGAAGATATTAAAAAAGAAATTGCACCTCTCATAGCTCCTCCAAAAGTTGAAGATGAACCAGACTTCTATATGGATTATGGAAGTGATACCAATTATCACACGGTAACTGGAAAAGGTGAATGTGCAGCATGATTGACTCTGATATGCCAATAATTAATTCAAAAATTCTTCGCGAAAAATTACAAGAAAATTCAATTCGAATTATTGATGTTAGACGAGATCAAGAATATCAGCAAGGACATATCACCAATGCTGTAAATCTTCCATTGGCTAAACTTCTTAATGATGATAGTCCTGAATCAATACAAAAAATTGCGCAA
Organism: uncultured marine group I thaumarchaeote; assembly: GCA_902552015.1. GTDB lineage: Archaea > Thermoproteota > Nitrososphaeria > Nitrososphaerales > Nitrosopumilaceae > Nitrosopelagicus. The sequence goes on from CACDFH010000002.1 coordinate 49,967, forward strand.
GATTTAGGAATTTCAAATGATACTCCTGTTGTAGTGTATGATGATACATTTGGTGCATTATCGTCTAGAGTAGTTTGGGCTTTACAATACATTGGACACAAAGATGTAAAATTATTAGATGTGACATTTTCTCAATGGAAAGATCTTGGATATGAAATTTCTACTGAAGTTCCTGAAATTGAACCTGCCACACATTCTGTAAAAATCAATCCTGAAATAATGGCTACTGCTGAATATCTTGAAAAAGTAAAAGAAAACAAAAATGTTGTAATTATTGATAATCGTGAACGACTAAATTATCTTGAACAGCATATTCCTGGTGCAATAAACATCCCTTACAGAACACTTGCAACAGATGGAAAAATTTTGAGAACAAAAGAAGGCATGAAGACCCTTCTAAAAAATAGAGGAATTTCTGAAGATGCTGAAATAATCACCTATTGTGGAAGTGTAGGTACCTTGTCTGGATTGGCATATTATGCTTTAAAATCAATTGGCATTCCAAACGTCAAACTTTATGTTCACTCATTTAAGGAATGGAAAAGTCTTGAAAAACCAATTGATAAACAAGAAAATGCCAATTACTGGGATCTCTCAGCAGAGTGATATTGTATGAAAGATATCAATGATGTAATGCCAAAGGTTCCAAATATGAAATGGGGTGCATTACTAAACAAAAAACCTACCAATAAAAAAATTGAAGAATTAAACAATTTACTTCCACATAATGGTCGTTGGCACACTGTCTATGAAGAAGATGATGTATCTATAATTGATGGAATTCCAATTATCAAAAAAGAAAAAGATTCTATGACTTAGTTCTGAGGAACGTTAGCCCTTAATTTCTTTGTAATTGTAATTTCCATATTTTCAAATAATTCTAACATTTTCTTTTTATTGTCAATTAAGTAATCTTTACCTTTATCATCTAATCTAATTTTGAATAATCTTATCTCTCTGTGTTCATCTAAAAATTCATCAATCATTTGTTGGCCACATTTTGCTGGATTGATATATGCATCAAAACTTTCAATTGTTTTTTCTAAATCCTCATTTTCTATTGCAGTCATTGTTGTTTGTACTGCTAATCCAATCTCTTTTAGACTCTTAACAGGTGTTGAAACTTTTCCAATTGTTTTTGGACCAAGCAAACCACGTTTCTTTGCACCAAGTTTGCTTGCAACATCTGGAACTAAATCATAAATTGGTATGATTTGATTGAATCCTTGTCTCTTTTCATTTTTAACAACAACGCCTTTCAAAATTAATTCATCTAATCCTTTGATTGTATCTTCTTTTCCAAGGAATGTAGTCCATACAATTGATCCAATTGTATGATATCCTTGTCTTAGTGACTCAATTAAAACAACTTCAATAATTCGTTTGAAACCTTCTTCTGATCTTACATTTACAAAGTCTTTGTCTTTAACAGCTTTTCTTGCATTTTTAACATCAATTTCAATTGAGCGTTTCAATGCCTCTAAAGAGTCTGGAACTTGATTTAGCATTGAAAGGTAACATCCTTTGTTATACCATGCCATGCCATATGTTGGATCTGAATCTATTGCTTTTTCAACACAGTCTAATGCTTTTGCATAATTCTTTTTTTCATAATTTACTAATGATTTTAAATTCCAAGCTTCTGGATTTGTTACATCAATATCTAAAATTTTATCGTAAACTCTCATTGCCTCTGAATGATCATCCAAATGAAATCGTGAATATCCGAGTTTGAGCATTGCTTCAACGTCATTTGGATCTGCTCTCAAAATCATCTCAAAATTTATCACAGCTTCTTCTAATTTTTCATCTGCCATCAAATTGATACCTTTTTTGAAAAGTCTGTCTCTTTGATAATTTACATTTGTTAGACTTGTCTCATCTTTTTTTGCTAGTGATGTATCTTTTTTCTTATCCTTCATGAATTAGATTTCTACATTTAACGGATAAATATTAAGCTGCTACTAGTGGTAAATTCGTGCCTAAAATGGCTAGAAAATGTAATTAAATACTAGATATTGAAAGAAACGATTATGCCGTCATCTGACCATTTTACTGTTAAAGGCAACTCTCCATACAAGCAAAAAAATGGTATCTTTGAGGTGGAATTTGCTATTACTGAAGCAAAACCTACTGATGAGCAGATTGCTCAAAAATCATTTCTTCCATTATGGCGTGAAAAATCTCATCTCAATATAAAAAATGGAGAATTTGAGGTAACTCTAGGCTCTCAATCAAATCCATTACCTGAAAAAATTTCCACATTCACAAGCGTTTGGATTATAGTAGTTGATCAATTTTCATCTGTCGGTTCATCATTTGAATTTCAAGTACCTGAAACAATGAGAAAGACTCCTCAACCAAAACCTGAATCAACCCAAACAAAACCAAAACAAGCATCACGTTCCTCTAGTGCAGGTGTAAAAGGTCCACCTGGACAACCTGGTCCTGATGGTGACAAAGGTGACAAAGGTGACAAAGGTCCACCTGGAGACAAAGGTCCAGCTGGACAAAAAGGTGTTACAGGTGACAAAGGTGACAAAGGAGATAAAGGTCCACCTGGTCCAAAAGGCGAAAAAGGTGACAAAGGAGAAAAAGGTCTCACAGGTGACAAAGGTGACAAAGGAGAACAAGGAGGTCGTGGATTATCTGGAGACAAAGGCGGCACTGGTCCGCAAGGTCCATCTGGCGATAAAGGATTAACTGGTTTACGTGGAGACAAAGGAGAGAAAGGTCCTACCGGTCCTCCAGGTGTTCAAGGAGACAAAGGAGTTCCTGGTTCTGTCGGTGAAAGAGGTGACAAAGGAGTCACTGGTCCAATGGGAGAGAAAGGTCCTACCGGTCCACAAGGTCCACAAGGAGAAAAAGGTAAGATTGGACTGACTGGTCCAATTGGAGAGAAAGGTCCACGCGGTCCACAAGGTCCACCTGGAGATAAAGGAATTACTGGTGTACCTGGTCCCCAAGGTGACCGTGGAACAATCGGTCCACAAGGTGAACAAGGTCCTCCTGGGTTAACTGGAGAGAAAGGTCCACGCGGTCCACAAGGAATTCAAGGTCCACAAGGTGAACAAGGAAAACAAGGTTTGCAAGGTCCACCTGGAGATAAAGGCTCGCAAGGTCCACAAGGTCCTGTTGGTGACAAAGGTCCACGCGGTCCACCTGGTCCACCTGGAGAAAAAGGTCCAACTGGTGGAATGTCAGAAGAACAAAAACAACTGTTCAAAGACATGCTTGACATATTGGTTAGGAAAGGAATAATTTCTGCTGAAGAACAAATTGAGCTACAGAGTCATCTGTATTAGATTTTAGTACAAACTTTCTGCAACCGTTCTATAGGGTTGAAGCCATCTTTCATGGTTACATTCTGTACATTTGAATAACCATCGTCTTTTTCTTGTAACCACTTTTGGCATAACTACCACTTCGTGTTTTGTTTTAGCCATACAATAGTCACATCGTCTTTCTTCATACTGTTTTGGTTTATCCTCAATTCCTAAAAAATCTGCAAGTTTTCTAAAATCGTTTTTTAATTCATCCACAAGTTTCTGATTGTAAATTGTTGCTGCAGGATGAAATGTCACAAAAAACTTTCTTCCATCTTTTTCAATAATTTTACCATGATTTTTTGTTATTTCTTTTCCATCCAATAGTGTCCCATATGCCGTATTTCCCATAATGCAAATTATCTTTGGATTAATTATTTCAATTTCCTGATTGATAAAATCATTACATGATTCTTCTTCCTTCTTTGACGGAACTCTATTTTTTGGTGGTCTACATTTTACGATATTTGTAATATACACATCTTCTCGATTTATCCCTGTATCTTCTAAAATCATATCCAATCTTTTTCCAGCCGCTCCAACAAATGGCTCTCCATGTATGTCTTCATTTCTTCCAGGCGCTTCACCTACGAAAATCACATCTGCACCAAAATTTCCTTTACCTGGAACTGCCTTTATCCGTGTTTCACATAATTCGCATTTTTTACATTTCTTGACATTTTCTGCAATTGACTCTAATTTGTGCATATGATGGTTTTAGAACTACTGAATAATTAATCTAAACTCATTTGAGATATTGCAGGTAAAGTAAAGAAATACTCGTCTTCAAACTCAAAGTCTGTTTCACCTTTTTCTCTTAACGACTCAAAGTAATTACTACAATCAGAATGAAACTGTAAATTGGTATTATTTTGACCTGACATACATACCGATCTAAAACAATTCTTTTGTTTGGCTTTGTGAGATTAATTTGTTAAACTTGTGTGTATGTTTTACGCATTAAAAGAATACATAATAGAACCAAGTCCAAAATGCAATTATGAGTGATTTACAAAAATCTGAATCAGAATTCATCCTCAATGAACAAAATGCACCTGATTTAGAATTTCTAAAATTCTTTGACCCTACTACAATGAGCATTCATCTAAAAGAAAATCAAAAACCTCTAGGCAAGAAAGGAAAACCTGGAAGTTTTGAATTAGTAGAACTTGATACAAAAACACTTGACCGTGATTATCTTGAAATAATGACAAATCAAATTTTATCTGCGATAGATGATGAAACTCTTGGAAATACTGAAATCTCAAAACCTGGTGCTTTGGTAATACAGTACCGAGATTATAGAATTGCAATTACCCGACCTCCGTTTTCTGAACTATTGGAAATCACAATAGTGCATCCAATTAAACAAATGTCGTTAGAGGATTATCAACTATCTGAAAAATTAATGTCTAGATTAGAAAAACAAGCAGAAGGAATTCTTATCTCTGGTGCACCTGGTTCTGGAAAAAGTACACTTGCATCTGGAATTGCAAATTTCTTTAATCGTTCAGGAAAAATTGTTAAAACATTTGAATCTCCGCGAGATTTACAAGTTGATTCTGGAGTAACTCAATACACTAGATTAGATGGAAGTTTTGAAAATTCTGCTGACATTCTATTGCTTGTTAGACCCGATTACACTATCTTTGATGAAGTCAGACGAAGAGAAGATTTTAGAATTTTTAGTGATCTCAGATTAACTGGAGTTGGCATGGTTGGAGTCGTTCATGCAAATACTCCTATTGATGCAATTCAGAGATTCATTGGAAAAATTGAACTTGGAATTATCCCAAATGTGCTTGATACTGTAATTTATGTAAAAGATGGCGGAATATCCAAAGTATATGATTTAGCACTAAAGGTCAAAGTTCCATCTGGAATGGTTGAACAAGACTTGGCACGACCTGTAATCGAAATATCTGATTTTGAAACAAACACTTTGGAATACGAAATTTACACATTTGGAGAGGAGAACATCATAATTCCTGTAGATCAAAACGGTTCACAAAAAACTGGAATAGAACATTTAGCCGAAGAGCGAATACTTGAACATCTGTATAGATTTGATTCTAATCCGAAAATTGAATTTCAAGGTCCTGGGCGAATCAAAGTATTTGTTTCAGGCGATTCAATCCCTTCTCTAATTGGAAAAGCTGGTAAAAATATTCAGGAATTGGAAAAAACCATCGGATTGCACATCGATGTTGAAGAACATGGTTCACAAAGACAATTGCCATCCCTGTCTTTACCTTACGATTTCTCTGAATCTGGAACTGCGTTGATATTTGAAGTGAACCGAGAATTCACTGGAAATATTGCTAATTTCATTGTAAATGATGAATTTCTCTTCTCATCTAGAATTGGCAAAAAAGGAAAAATCAAGGTCTTAAAACGTTCATCTGAAGGAAAGCGTTTTTCTAGATTTGTTAACAATGACGATAATTTGGAAATATTTCTAAAACAAGATTAGATTCAAACTTGAATGCACTCTTGAAAAATTTCAAATACTAGTTGATGTTATAGAAGATATGTGTGGAGACCCAATGCTTGATTTACTATATCTTGCCGCTCCAATTGCATTATTAGGTGCCGGAGGATTATTTTTCCTCAAAGGTAGTCGTAAAAAGATAGAAGAAATTTTTAGTTGAATTTTAAAATTCATCAAAACTACTCATTAGTTTTGGATTTGCTTTAAAAAATGTCACAAATTTTCTAATCTGTCTTATAGTCTTTGGATTAAGATGATGTTCAATTCCTTCTGCATCTTGATTTGCTATTTCTTTTCCAATTCCTAAAATTTCAAAAAAGTCTAGTAAAATTCCATGTTTCTGTTTAATCATATCTGCTATTCGCTGACCTTTTTCTGTTAAATTAATTCCATAATATTTTTCATATTCTAAAAACCCCTCTGCATCTAATTTTTTGAGCATCTTTGTTACACTTGGTGCACTAACATTCATGTATCTTGAAATATCTAATGTTGCAGCATATCCTTTCATATCCACTAATTCTGAAATTACCTCCAAATAATCTTCGACTCTGTCTGAGATGGAAATTGTTTTTTCAGATTCATGTGCTGCCTTGATTGAATCTAATCTACGTGATGTCTTCTTTTTCATTATGGCGATATGAATTTGCTTTTATATAAATTGGAAATTATTGTGACAAAATCTTGACTTGAATGTAGCAGATTTTGATCACTGTCTGTTATCTATATTTTCCAAAATATCAATAAATGACTGATCCTCTTAGGGAAAAAATTGAAAAATTACGAATAATGAGGGAATCAGCTTCTAGACGTAGTGCTTTGTACAGTGACATGGGAAAACTAGATGACAAAAAAACCTCTCAGTCTCTCGGAGCATTAAATCGTGCATCTGCACCTGGGAAAAAAATGCAAAAATTGGGATTTATCATGTTGTGGATTCCTGAACCAACGGGAGTAACTGTTGCAGTTGGGGCTCCAATGATATTGGCAGGCAGATATCTGGATAAAAAATACAATGGGTCCACATTGAAAGACATTGGTCATAACACCCATGAGACACTTACATCCATAAATCAATTCAAAACATCTCTGTAATTGCTTTAGTTTTTATTTTCTCTGATATACTGTAAGACATGCCTACTCGTTTACAAGTCTTAATTCCAATTTCTGCAGCAGCTGTAATTGTTGGTGTTGCAGGTATGCTGTCACTACCCTCTGAAGTAAGCATTGAATCAAACTCTGATTTCTTGATGGGAACTGTTCAATTAGATGATAAACTCTTGGAAGTATATTTGGCCGATACAGATCCCCGTCGAATGCGTGGACTAATGTGGGAGTCACAAGATTTTCTTGCAAATGATAAAGGAATGTTGTTTGTATTTGATGAACCTGGAACTAGACCCATGTGGATGAAAAACATGCAATTCCATCTTGATATTATTTGGTTTAATGAAAAAGGTTCTGTTGTAGCAATTGAAAAAAATGTCCCTCCGTGCATCACTCCGCTTGAAGTAATGAGCTGCAAGTCTAATGGAGTTTCTGCTGATAATGCACAATATGTTCTTGAACTGATATCTGGATATGTTGATGAACACTCCATTACTGAAAACTCTCGATTAGAAATTATCTCGATTTAGATGAATCTGTTTTATCAAAGAACGTATCTTGTCTTAGGAATATTCTTTGTATTCGTTGGAGCATATTCAGGATATGACGCTGGAACAAGTTTCCAAACTAATACCACTGTAATAGTAATTATTGGAAGTATTGGTTTCATTATTGGTGGAATTTATCTCCTTATCACATATCTGAAAAACCGAAAGATCTTAAAACGAGTTGGTTAATTTGTATAGTATGACTGATTTTAAAAAAATCGCCGCAGATGGTTTTGAAATTAATGCAAAAACCCTTGATAACAATCCTGATGATGCTGCAGCACGTTCTTACATGTTGGGAATTATGATGGCAAAACATCTAGATGATGAGCATGTGAAACGAGCAAAAAGGTACGTAATTGATTAAATGAATTTTTACATATTATTACTATCTCTTGTAATAGTTGTTTCAATTGGTTCCAGCTATGCATATGCATTAGATTACACATATCCTACCATTAATCAAAGACTAACTGAAATTCCTACATATTGTGCTGTTGAATCAATTAGTGATAAAATCGAACCTTCTGAAATGAATGAAATGATCTCTAAATCAGAACTTGCAGTTAACATGTGGAAAGCAAAATTGCAGGAATCTGAACCAACAAACAAAGAATTCTGGGACATGAAATTCAAAAAAATTGGAAAAAATGAATCTGTAAGTGATGATTGTACAATCACTATATTGTTTAGAGATGATCCTGAATTCTCTGGTTCATTACTTAGCAAAACACTTGGAGCATTTATGAGAAATTCAATTTACATCTATTATGAAAATCAACAATCAATTTATGGTGACAAATGGATGGATGGGATTCTAAAAACTACTATACATGAAATGGGCCATACATTTGGTCTTGGTCATTATACGACTGATGATAATGACTATAATAAAAAAATCGCAACACGTGATGAGTCTCCTCCTTCGATAATGTTTGCTCCTGCACATGTAAATCCTGATTTGAGAAAGATTACTGAAATTGATATTCAACTTGTCCGTTCAATTTATGGAAGTTATGGATTTCATGCATTTTCTGAACAAAGACCTAGTGAAATAATTATTGAAAATCCAATCTCTCCACTAGATCCTCTGTACCCGTTTGAATCTACTGAAATTTCCAAAAACACTGTAAAGTTATTTCGCCATCAGGATACTATGATGACAATTTCTGGCCAGATAAACAATACTGTATACATGTCTGGACATCCTGTTTTCATATTGATTACAAATCCTGATCTTTCTGTTGAGGTTCTAAAAGTTAAACCAACTAGAAGTGGATTTTTTGAAACATATCTCAATTTTAATTACAAGTCATTACCAGGAAAATATTCAATTGAATTTGCATACATTGATAAAATTGATCAAAGCAAAAATCTAATTTTTGATGTAGAACAAACCGATATTCCACTTGCACCAAAATCTGAAAATCTAAACATTCTTCAGGTTAACAATGATGCTGAAAGATTTTTTGAAATGGGTTTGTATGGAGATGCTATAAAAAACTACAAAGTAGTCATGAATAATGCTGATAAAATCCAAGAACCCTTGTATCTGAACGCTTTGAATAAAATTGGTCTAGCATTAATCCAATTGAAAAATTATGAAAAATCACTGTCATATTTTGAACAGGTGTATGAAATCAATCCTAATTATCCAAACATCGGACAAAATCTCAAAACATCAAAATCATTAATTGAAAATAATGGGCAAATCATTACTACTGATTCCACAGTTTCACTTCCTGGTTGGATTAAATCAAATGCGGGATGGTGGATAAATGGACAAGCCACTGATCAATTATTGTTTGATGCATTTGAATATATGCAAAACAAAGGACTAATTGGAACTTACGATTTTTCAAACTTTTCTCAACCACATGTTCCATATTGGCTTGTTGATATTGTTACTTGGTGGGTTAATGAAAAAATTTCAGATGAGGAATTTCTTAAAACTGTAGATTATCTGTTGAAGCAAGGAATAATAATAATTTAAAAAAATACTGTGATTAATTATCACACTTGTTAGGATGCTTGTTTCTGTCCTATTAGTGACAAAAGAGGCATTGCATCCCATTGATACATGTATGATGAAAGAAATGATTTGCATGTGTCATTGTATTTATTGAAGAAATCTTCTGCTGTGCTTTTATCTCCTTCAATTACTGACATTGCGGTCTTATTATCATCAAATGAACCGCTCCAAATCATGTTTCCTTTTGCATTCCAGTCGTCAATGATTGTAGCAATTGTGCCTGCGGCAGCTGCTACATCCTCTGCTTTGGCATCTTCTTTGAAGACGCTAACTAAAACATATGGTGATTTTTCAGCCATTACGAGGTTGTCACTAGGACGATATTAAAATTCGATGTACTTTTCAAAATCTTGTTCTAATAAGATGGAAAGCGCCGTTAGCAACATTCCAGTAGTTGACGACATGTATTCTGGTTTAAGATCAAAGCATACGATGCTGTGTCACTAACGGCATGTACAGACTTCTTCTTTTTGAATAATTAAAACTAGTTTTGAACTTAGATTGTTATTCTCTAATATTGGAATATTCGCATTTGTTCCATATTCTGAGATTTTATAACATTTGTATTGATAATTTCTTTATTTATGATTTCCAAAGAACAATTCGTCTTAACAGAAAAATTTAAGAGAATTATTTTTTGTACTTTTCTTTTTTTGTTTTAAATCTTTAGAGATTATTTCATTCTATAATGTTAGAATGAAACCTCTCCTAAAATAGGGTTTCAAAAAGAAATCAATTGTTGAAGAAATCTGTCTTTGCCATACTTGGAATTGCAATGTTATTGCTTGTAATCCCTAGTGCTTATTCAATTGATAATAGCAAGGTGAGATATTACTCTGTGGTAGAAGTTACTGAAACAAGTCTCAATCTTGCTCTAACAAGTCTCGAAAATCAAGACTTTGATTCTACAAAAAAATTCATAGAATTTGGCTCGACTCACTTTTCAAAGAATCTGGAAAAATTAAGAGCAGTTGATCCCGAACTTACAGACGAAGTTCACATATCGTTACTTGATCTTCAAACAAGACAACTAACTCCTGAAAATCTTTCTGCAGTATCTTCTGAAATTACCCGAATTGTTGAAATTTTTGAGACAATTCCTCAAGATGAAGAATACAATCCTAATGTCACAGTTGCATTATTGATTATAGTAGATGAACAATATGCAATCTTTGAATCTGAAGATAATGAATTTTCTTATCAGATTGCATCTGGATTTATGGAAAGAGCAAATCAGATATATTATTCTGGAACTGAATATAACGAACGTCAAACAGTAGAATTAAACTCATTTTTCAATGACATGTTTCAAATGATAAAGGACAAAGATCCATACGCATCAATTGCTTCTACTAATATCTGGGTTCAACGAGACTTACTTGGAACCGACGTTGTTGGAACTATTGGAGCTGATAGTAGCAGTTACTATGTTGTGATAAAAGAGCTATATGCAGAATTAATGATTGCGTTAGATGAGGGTGACTACAAAAAAGCAGAACAACTTGGAATAGAAGCATATCTTGAAAACTTTGAATATTTAGAACCTGAAATTGAAGTTGCCGATGCTGAATTATTATATCCATTAGAATGGGACATGCGTGAAGAATTGCGTACTATGATCAAAAATTATGAAGACCCTGATGTAATCAAATCATTTTTGACTGATTCTATTATTCCTCGATTAGATACAGCAGAAGCTAAAGTTGCAGACTTGAGAGCATCTGGTGTAGTAATTGCAGAGGTATTTGCAAATAAAGAAACAAAACCAATGGGCTCTGCATCTGAAGGTGAAAAACAAAATGTTCGAGATGAGATTGATGTTATTCGTGAACAATTAATGGCAACTGAAATTTTCTATGAACTGGGTGACACACAAGCCGCATATGCAAGTGCACGAAGTGCATATCTTGACAGTTATGAATATGTTGAAATTCCATTAAGAGCAATTGCTCCTGATTTCACTTTCGAGGTTGAATATCAGTTTGCAACATTAAGAAATCAAATTAATGATGGTGCATCAATAGAAGATATTGCTACTACAATTATTTCCCTTGAACGTTCTCTAGATGAGTCTGAACGTCTTGTTTCTGGAACTGGAACCATTGCACCAATGATTGCATTCATCTCATCTTTCTCTATAATCTTTAGAGAAGGATTGGAAGCTGTTTTGATTTTAGGTGCTATAATCACATACCTTGAAGCATCAAGAAATCATAAATTCAAAAAATATGTACATTATGGAATAGGACTTGCAATTGGAGCTACAGCTGTAACTTGGGTTATTGCATCTTACATTATAGAAATTTCAGGTGCTAACCGAGAACTGATTGAGGCGATAGCGGCATTGTCTGCGACGGCGGTTCTATTCTATGTGAGTTTCTGGATACTTAACAAGATTGAACATAAACGATGGATGGAGTTTGTAAAAGCCAAAGTTTTCCAGGCATCTGCAGCAGGCGGTACATCTGTGTTCATAATGCTGTCATTTTTCACCGTATACAGAGAAGGATTTGAAACTGTTCTATTCTACCAAGCAATGTTCTCCTTTGCCAAATATATGGAATTTTATGTTGGATTAGGATTCATTCTCGGCATTGTTTCATTGCTTGGAATATACTTTGGATTTAGAAAACTTGGAAAACGTCTACCACTACGTGCACTATTTGGATTAACAATGGGTATTGGTGCATACTTGTCAATTGCATTCTTAGGAAATGCAATACGAGAGTTCCAGGTATTAGATTACATCCCATACACTAGCATGCTTGGTACTATCCCAAGATTAGACATCAATGTCGCAACAATGACTGGAATCTACCCAACACTTGAAACCACTGTAGGTCAAATCGTTTTACTAGCGGTTTATCTTGTAGCATCACTTTATGTGCTTGTTCTAAGACCAAAGAGACAAAAAGCCCTCGCTTCAATGAGAAAATCGAGAGCGCAAGTAGATGAGCAACAGACGAATTAGAATTGGCATTGATGTAGGCGGGACTTTTACAAAAGCTATAGCATTAGATATTGTCACTGGTGAAATCTTATCAACTTCTACGATCCCTACAACACATACTGCTGAACGTGGTGTATCTGCAGGTATAGTTTCTGTGTTATCTGACTTGCTAAAAGAATCTCAAATTGAATTAGACGAAATTGAAATTATAGCTCATAGTACTACTCAAGCAATCAATGCATTGTTAGAATCTGATACTGCTAAAGTTGGAATTGTAGCAATGGGGGTTGGTCCAGAAAAAAGCGATGTTATCAAACGTACAAACCTACGTGATGCAAAAATAAATCATGATAATGATATCAAATCATCTCATAGATTTCTTGACACATCACATTTGATTACTGATTCTGAGGTGTCAACAGCAATTAAAGAGCTAAAAGATGATGGTGCCAAAGTGATAGTTGCAACTGAAGCATTTGGTGTTGACGATCCTTCAAATGAAGAGTTTATCATGGAACATGCTACAAAACAAGAAATTCCGTCCACTGCGTCACATGAAATTTCTGGAATTTATGGATTGGAGATTAGAACTCTAACTGCTGCAATCAATGCTAGTGTACTACCAAAAACTGTTCAGGTAGGAAACTTTGTTGAAGAAGCAATCCGTGAAACTGGTGTAACTGCACCATTAATGATAATGAAAGGTGATGGTGGTGTTACAAGTATGGATACATTCCGAACAAAGCCAATTTTGACTGTTCTTTCTGGTCCTGCTGCTAGTGTTGCAGGAGCACTACTATATCTAAAAATTGCAAATGGAATATTTGTTGAAGTCGGTGGAACAAGCACAAACATTTGTATCATAAAAAATGGAAAACCTGAGATTCGTTATGTTACAATAAAGAATCATCCTACTTGCATTAGGTCAATGGATGTACGTGTACTTGGTGTTGCAGGTGGAAGTATGGTTCAAGTAAAATCAAATACTGTTGTAGGTGTTGGACCCCGTAGTGCACACATTGCTGGTCTAAAATATTCTTGTTATGCACCAATGGATGATTTATCAACCGGTGAAATTATTTTTGTAAAACCAAAACCAAATGATGTTGAAGAATATGTTGCTATAAAATGTAAAAACGAAACATATGCAATAACAAACACTTGTGCTGCAAATGCATTAGGTAGAATACCTGAAGGTGATTATTCATATTCTGATCCTGCAACTGCAAAGTTTGCATTAGGAATTTTAGGTAAAAAACTTGGTGTGTCTGGTGCACAAGCTGCATTATCTATAATTCAAAATGCATCATTTGATATCACAAATGAGATTACTAGAATCATAAAAGAATTTGAACTTGAAAAATCAAATGTAAAACTTGTTGGTGGAGGTGGAGGTGCGTCTGTTCTTGTACCTTTTGTTGCAGAACAACTACAGCTACAATATGAAAAAGCAGATTATGCCGAAGTAATTTCTTCAATCGGTGTCGCATCATCAATGATGCAAGAACAGCTTGAAGAAACTGTTGTAAACCCAAACCCAGAACAAATATCAAAACTTCACAAAAAAATTCATGACATACTTATTGAGAAAGGTTCAACACCTGAATCTATTTCTGTTGATAGTGTTTACATCCCGGAAAAATCACTGTTACGTGTTACTGCATTTGGAAATGTTGAATTAGATAACGGGCTAACTGCAAAAAATATTTTTAACAAAGATGATGCAATGGAACGTGCACTAGAAATTTCTGATATTCCTAAAGATAAAATTAGTCTTGAATTTGAAACTGATCATTACTTTGTTTTTTCTGGAAAAATTACAACCAAAAAATTAATGATTAAAAAAACTATACAACCTGTAATTGTCATTGATAAGTATGGTCGAGAAAAACTCAATCTTAGCGATGCAAAACTTATCGAAGGTGACATTTCTCAAATCACATCTGGATTAAACAAATCATTATCTTCTGATGCACATATTTCTCCTCAGGTCTATCTTCTAAATGAATTGAAATTAGTTGATTTTTCAGGACTTACATCAAAGTCTCACATTATTGATGCAATCAAAAAAGAGTTAGGGGATTTTTCTAATGCATGCGTAATTGTCGAATCCAAAAAATAAGTGCATATAAGAAGATTGTAAATTCTAAGAATCTGGAATAAGAACATACATTCAGGTTTAGTATTATATACGAAATTAATCTCGAACTTTTTGTGAATAAGTTAATTTTGCTAGCACCACTGATGGCACTTCTTTTAGTGCCAATGGCATCAGAAGCAGAAGCAGCTCTTGGTGATGAATGGGCAGCAATTAAGAAAACACTCGGTAATGCATACAAAGCAGAAACTACTGAGGAATCACTAAAACTTCTAGCAGATGCCCGTGGAAAATACATGAGTGAATTTGCAGCCGCAGCAAGAACCCATGATCCAGCAACACATGAAGTTATACTGGAATGTTATGACAAAGCAAAACAAAATTATCAAGATGGAGATAACAAACAAGCAAAATTATGGATTCAATGCCAAGAAAAATCAATTTACACACTTGGTATGGTTATGATGGAAGTCGCAGTAGCAAACGATAACGCAAAAGATTACATCAAATGGGCAGATATTGTTAAAACAAAATTCAAAGTTGAAGCAAAAGACCCAGCATCACTAGCACTACTTACAGCAATTGAAAATGACAAATCAAAACTCGGAGTATACTCTGAAGTATTTAGAGAAAACATGTTAGATATTTTCGAATTAAAAACAGTTGAAGAATTAGAAGAAGCACTAATCAAATATAACGAAGATGACACATATGGCGCAAAGAAATATGCCTATGAAGGTCTATACTATTACAGAACACTTGACCCATATGTCGTAGACTCAATCGGTCAAGGTGAAGCAGACAAACTCTATGCATTAATGGAAAAAGCAATGGCAATTTCTGACTCTGCAAATGATGGCGTATCAATTGCAGACTTGAAAGTCCAAATGAAAGACACCAAGAAAGAAGTAGAGAAAATTGTCATGGAGCACAACGGAATTGATGGAACTCCTGAAGCACTTGCACTAGCAGGTATTGCTGACAGATTACACTTAGTAAAAGTAGAATATGTTGATGCAATCGACGGTACAGGCGCAATCATCAATGACATGGAATATGCTGAAACTGTAGCATTTGCACACGGTGCAGTTGAAATCGCTGATGAAAACGCAGACGTATTGAAAGCACTTGGAGCAAGTGACTTTGATAAATTACAATCACAATTATCAAGTATCGCATCTGATGTAGATAACTTTGTAAAAATTTCTACAGTCCTAAAACAGGCTGACGAAGCAACTACAACTGTAAAGAACCTACAAGCAAATGCAGGTGAAGGTGGAGCAAACCTCGGCGGTTACTTTGACACTATTGATAGATTACTCATTACCGCACAAGCAGCATATGCTAACGGTGATGCTGAATTAGCCCACGAACTAGTCGGCACTGCATACTTGGACAACTATGAATTCCTAGAGGCACCAATCGGTGAATACAATAATTTCTTAATGAAAGAAATTGAAAATGACATGAGAGAAGAACTACGAAACATGATTGAATCTGGTTCATCTGAAGCCTTGATTCAAGCAACAATCCAAAAAATCACTAATGATCTTGATACTGCAGAAGAATTAGTCTCATCTGGCTCACCAGCTGCTGAAGAAGTAGTAAAACTTGGTGAACAATGGGCCAAAGTAAAGAAAACACTCGGTAATGCATACAAAGCAGAAACCACTGACGAGTCATTAAGACTTCTAGCAGATGCTGAAGCAATTTACAATAAACACTTTGCAAGTGCAGCACAAATGCACGATAGAGCAACTCACAATGTAATCATGGAATGTTATGACAAAGCAGAACAAAATTACAAAGATGGAGATAACAAACAAGCAAAATTATGGATTCAATGCCAGGAAAAATCAATTTACACACTTGGTATGGTTATGATGGAAGACTCAGTATCAAAGAACAATTCTGCAGCATACATTGACTGGGTAGACATTGTCAAGACAAAATTCAAAGTCGCTGACAAAGACCCAGCAACATTAGCACTACTCACTGCAATTGAAAACGACCCATCTAAACTCAAACTATACTCTGGTGTAGTTAGGGACAACATGTTAGATATCTTTGAATTAAAAACAGTTGAAGAATTAGAAGAAGCACTAATCAAATATAACGAAGATGACACATATGGCGCAAAGAAATATGCCTATGAAGGTCTATACTATTACAGAACACTTGACCCATATGTCGTAGACTCAATCGGTCAAGGAAAAGCAAACCAACTATACGGATTAATGGAAAAAGCAATGGCAATCTCTGACTCTGCAAATGACGGCGTATCAATTGCAGACTTGAAAGTCCAAATGAAAGACACCAAGAAAGAAGTAGAGAAAATTGTCATGGAGCACAACGGAATTGATGGAACTCCTGAAGCACTTGCACTAGCAGGTATTGCTGACAGATTACACTTAGTAAAAGTAGAATATGTTGATGCAATCGACGGTACAGGCGCAATCATCAATGACATGGAATATGCTGAAACTGTAGCATTTGCACACGGTGCAGTTGAAATCGCTGATGAAAACGCAGACGTATTGAGCGCACTTGGAGCAAGTAACTTTAGTACATTACAATCACAATTATCAAGTATCGCATCTGATGTAGACAACAGAAAAGCAATCTCCACAGTCCTAAAACAGGCTGACGAAGCAACCTTAACTGTAAAGAACCTACAAGCAAACGCCGGTGAAGGTGGAGCAAACCTCGGTGGTTACTTTGACACTATCAACAGATTACTCATTACCGCACAAGCAGCATATGCTAACGGTGATGCTGATTTGGCACACGAACTAGTTGGCACCGCATACTTGGACAATTATGAATTCCTAGAGGCACCAATTGGCGAAGTTGACAATAAATTAATGAAAACTATTGAAGACGACATGAGAGAGAACTTGAGAAATATGATTACATCTGGTTCTTCTTACAATGATGTTGAATCTCACATCTTAATGATTAACAACGACTTAAAGACAGCACAAGCAGCAATTGCTAGTGGTCCTGCTCCAAAGGCAGCTGCAGCAGCACCTGCCCCAACCCCAGCACCAACCCCAGCACCAACCCCTGCCCCAACCCCAGCACCAGCAGCAGAGCAAACACAACAAATAAGCCTTGAAGAAGGTGGCGGTTGTCTAATTGCAACAGCAGCATTTGGTTCTGAAATGGCACCACAAGTCCAATTCTTAAGAGAAATTAGAGATAACACAGTAATGAACACACAATCCGGTACAGCATTCATGACCGGCTTTAACCAATTCTACTACTCCTTCTCACCAGCAGTTGCTGACTTAGAAAGAGAAAACCCAGTATTCAAAGAAGCAGTTAAAGTTACACTAACTCCAATGCTAACTTCATTGACATTACTCAACTATGTTGAGGTTGACACTGAAGAAGAAATGTTAGGCTACGGTATCAGTCTAATACTACTTAACATCGGAATGTACTTTGTAGCACCAGCCGCAGCAATTGTTGCAATTAAAAGACGCTTCTTTTAAACGCTAATTTCAAAATAATATTTGTAACGACAAAGTAAAACATCAAAGTTGTTTGTACAACATTGTTTCAATTCTAAATAATTGCATATGGCAACGGCGGGGCAATGCCGTCACCATACGATCAGGGTCGCATTCTACACAACGACATAAT
This sequence comes from uncultured marine group I thaumarchaeote, assembly GCA_902552015.1. Lineage (GTDB taxonomy): Archaea > Thermoproteota > Nitrososphaeria > Nitrososphaerales > Nitrosopumilaceae > Nitrosopelagicus. The sequence goes on from CACDFH010000002.1 coordinate 68,167, forward strand.
CAATATGTTTCAAGAATTAATATAGCACACCAGATTTTTTAATTATCAAATCAATATAGATCATGGATTTATGTGACTTTGATGCAATATTACTTCCTTCTATGTATGCCATAAAGAACAAAATTATTGGAACTCCTTGTTATGAAGATCCTTCCTGTATTGGATATACGATCGTGGTATCACTTGGCCTGGCATATGCGATATATCGAGTTCTTACAAGAAATATGAGTAAAAAAGGGAGACGGGAGGCACTTTACAAGTTCTTTTTCAGAGACGCCAAAAATTAAATACATATGAGTTAGACGTCAATTATGCCTGAATTTATCGAGGAAGAGACTGGAAGAAGACTATATCATGAAAATGAAACAACCTTAGATATTGAAAAGGAAATAGCCAAAAAATTTGCTCCAAAAAAGGGTGAAGTATCATCCAGTTACATGCATCGAGATATGGATGAAGAAGAGCCATATGATGTAGATAGAGCAATTGATGCTGACGGCAATCCCGTTTTACAAGAGAAAGCAAAATTAACTCTTTATGATGTAGAATACAAACTATCTGGAATGAATGTCGTTCCAGTTGATAAAAACACAGGTAAGGTATTAGACGAAAAACAAATTGAAACTTTACAAAAACAATTACTCAAAAACTGGCGATTTGAGGATGAGGATGAAGATGAGTAGCGTTTGTGAAGACTTGGAAGCAATTCAACAACAAATGTTGGCAAATGTTATTGCTAAAATGAGAAAAGAAGCAAAAGGCAAAAAAGAAAAACCAATCGCTGTTCAGTAATACTTTACTTTTTATTAGAGAAACGATCTGTTCAATTTAGTGGGGGGCAACTCTGCTTAAAATCCAATACGCGTTAACTCCTGCGTAAACGGCAGATGCCATTCTGTCCTCACTATCATAATTATTATACTCAAAAATACTATGTATGTCATGAGCGATTCAGTTTATGATCCAAGATGTAAAGAAATTCAACATCATGACGGTGTTAGATTTGCAGCAATCATCAATCATGCTGGTGAAAAAATTGCCGGTGGTTTTACAGAAGGTGTTAATCCATACGAAGGTGATGAAACAAAACTACATGACTTTTACAAATTTGCACTAAATGTTTCATTACGAACTGATGAATTGAACAATTCTCTTGGAGCGTTAAATTACATTGCATCAAGACGTGACAAAGTAATTCTAATCAGCTTTCCTTTTCCTGTCACAACAAACATACTTTTGATATCTGCCGAACCAGGTTTGGATATTGAAAAACTTGCACAAAATGTGGTGAAAATATTCTCTGATGATTCATCAGGATTTACAAAAACACTTGCTGATGACTAATCTTTTTTTGTAACTACGTGGATAAGTTCTTTTAACTGTCTTCTCTGTTTTGCGGGTCTTTTCTTGATAGGATATCCTATACATAGCATAGATGTAGGTCTGAGGTCTGTTCCGATAATCTCTTTTACTTTTTCCTCATCAAACATGCCTATCCATATACTGCTCAATCCAAGTGCCGATGCAGCTAATTGAGAATATGATGCTGCAAGTGTGGCATCCTGAATTGAAAACTTCATTATGACTTTTGGAGGAAAGTCAAGTTTCACCCTAGATGGGTTCATGCAGAATACTAGAACTAATGGTGTATTGACATAGGGCTGTTTGTTTGCTGCTTTGACTAGCTCTTCTTTCGTCTCTTTATCGTTAATGTAAAAAATCTCAAATCCTTGAAAATTACCAGCCGTTGGTGCCGAATCTGCTGCTGCTAGAACTTTATCAATTTTCCATCTTTCCACAGGATTTGTAGAAAATTTTCTAGTTGATCTTCGGGTTGCCATGACCTTGAAAATATCGGTATTCAGTTTTTTCTCTGTTTTTTTATTTAGAATGTTTGTCATTAATCCTAGTCTGAGAGATATGTCTTGATCTTCTTCTTCCTTTGGCTCAAACCCTTTTGGCCATGTTCGCTTAGGATCTATTTTTTTATCCATAATTCTTCTTTAATCATCGAGATAAAAAATTTCCCTATCTCTTTAAATCTGATACGTAGCTTTCAGTAGCCTTTCTCATCTCTTTCACATCTGCTATTGAGTGTGCATCTGAAAATGCCCCTAATTTTCCGGGCAAAAAGAATATGCCATTTTTTGCAATCATCTCAAAATGATAATTGAACAATTTTGTGGAATCACATTTTGCAGCATCTGCGGCATTATTGATCTCGGTCATTCCATTTCTTGGGAAATGTGTCATAAACAATGAACCTTTTCCTGTAACTATCACTTCATCTGAAAATACTTTTCTTAACATCTTTGTTGTTTGATTTCCTAATCCATCTAATTTTTTGTAAAGTGTATTTTTTTTATCATTTAAAATTTTAAGTGTCGTTTCTCCTGCCTTCATTGACAATGGATTTGCAGAAAATGTGCCGCCTCCAATGTATGTTCTACTTTTTTTCGAATTAATTGATGTGTTTGCATGTTGCATGATTTCCTCTTTTCCACAAATCACTCCAATTGGAAATCCACCTCCAACAATTTTTCCTAATGTGACAATGTCCGGATCAAGTTTCATTTTTGGATAAATACATCCATACCTGAATCTAAATCCTGTAACAATTTCATCTAACATGAATAATGAATTATTCTTCTTTACAATTTCTTGAATGCCTTTCAAATATTCTTGGGTTGCAGGAATTGCTCCTCCTCCGCCTAAAACTGGTTCAATTAGAACCCCTGCCAAATCTTTCTTCACTGAATTCAAAATTCTTAATGATTCCTTCAAGTTGTTAAGCGGTAATGAAACGATGTGTTCTTCATCTGTTAATCCTTGACTCTCTGAAACATTAAACGGCCAATTTACTGTCTTCAGTAAATCAGTTGTATATCCATGCCAACCTCCATCAATTTTTGCAATAATTTTCTTACCTGTTACGGCACGAGCTAATCTCACTGAATACATTGTAGCCTCAGTACCTGTTGATGCATAGCGAATTTTTTCTGCTACTGGAACTGCTTTTGAGATTTTCTCAGAAAGTGCAACTGCATTTTCATTTGATGTTCCATGCATCCACCCTTTTTTCAATTGTTCTTCAGCTTTTTTCTGAACTTGCTTTTGGGCATGTCCTAAAATCAAACTCCAATGGCCCATCCAGTAATCTACATATTTGTTAGAATCGACATCTTTGAGAAATTTACCTTCTGCTGATTTTGTGACAAATGGATATGGCTCAAAAAATCTTATGTTATGATGGACGCCATTGATGTGAACCTTTTTTGCTTTAGCAAATAGTTTGGATGATTTTTTAGTTTTTTTCTTATAGATTTCTTGTATATTGGGCATGTCCTACCTACTTTCTTCTGTCTCGTTATAATACTGATCGCCAAAAACCATGATTTTGGAATGTATTTTGAATGGTTTATAATGCCTTCAGAAACTCAAATTTTCGCATACGTAACGCTTTGGCGGCGCCTTTGATGAAGTATGGCAAAATGCCATTTTGTGATTTAGAGGCCTCCAGTTACGCATACAAAATGAGGATCTGATCAAAAGATCAAATCTGAGATGTGAAGATTATGTGCATTCCGTTAATTCCAATAATAGAAATTAGTTGTGCAAAAATGTACTTTGAAAATAAAATAATATAGAATCCGTTTGATCCTGACGGACCTGACTGCTATCAGATTGATACTAAGCCATGTTAGTTATTGTAGTAATACAAGGCAGACGGCTCAGTAACACGTAGTCAACCTAACTTATGGACGGGGATAACCTCGGGAAACTGAGAATAATACCCGATAGGTCATGATGCCTGGAATGGTTTATGACTCAAATAATTTATTGCCGTAGGATGGGACTGCGAGCTATCAGCTTGTTGGTGAGGTAATGGCCCACCAAGGCTATTACAGCTACGGGCTCTGAGAGGAGTAGCCCGGAGATGGGTACTGAGACAAGGACCCAGGCCCTATGGGGCGCAGCAGGCGAGAAAACTTTGCAATGCGCGAAAGCTCGACAAGGTTAATCTGAGTGGTTCCTGCTAAAGGAACCTTTTGTTAGTCGTAGAACCACTGATGAATAAGGGGTGGGCAAGTTCTGGTGTCAGCCGCCGCGGTAAAACCAGCACCTCAAGTGGTCAGGATGATTATTGGGCCTAAAGCATCCGTAGCCTGTTCTGTAAGTTTTCGGTTAAATCCATAAGCTCAACTTATGGGCTGCCGAAAATACTGCAGAACTAGGGAGTGGGAGAGGTAGACGGTACTCGGTAGGAAGGGGTAAAATCCTTTGATCTATTGATGACCACCTGTGGCGAAGGCGGTCTACCAGAACACGTTCGACGGTGAGGGATGAAAGCTGGGGGAGCAAACCGGATTAGATACCCGGGTAGTCCCAGCTGTAAACGATGCAAACTCGATGATGCGTTGGCTTGTTGCTAGCGCAGTGTCGCAGGGAAGCCGTTAAGTTTGCCGCCTGGGAAGTACGTACGCAAGTATGAAACTTAAAGGAATTGGCGGGGGAGCACCACAAGGGGTGAAGCCTGCGGTTCAATTGGAGTCAACGCCTGAAACCTTACCCGGAGAGACAGCAGAATGAAGGTCAAGCTGAAGACTTTACCAGACAAGCTGAGAGGTGGTGCATGGCCGTCGCCAGCTCGTGCCGTGAGATGTCCTGTTAAGTCAGGTAACGAGCGAGATCCCTGCCTCTAGTTGCCACTATTACACCCTGGTGTAGTAGGGCGAATTAGGGGGACCGCCGCAGTTAATGCGGAGGAAGGAAGGGGCCACGGCAGGTCAGTATGCCCCGAAACTCTGGGGCCACACGCGGGCTGCAATGGTAACGACAATGAGTTCCAAAATCGAAAGATAGAGGTAATCCCTAAACGTTACCACAGTTGTGATTGAGGGCTGCAACTCGCCCTCATGAACATGGAATCCCTAGTAACCGCGTGTCATTATCGCGCAGTGAATACGTCCCTGCTCCTTGCACACACCGCCCGTCGTTTCATTGAAGTTTGCCTTTAGCGAGGTGATGTCTAATTGGCATTATCGAACTTGGGGTAAGTGACAAGGGAAAAGTCGTAACAAGGTGACCGTAGGGGAACCTGCGGTCGGATCACCTCCTTAGAAAGAATTACGGAAGCACATAATCTTTGCATCACCATCGATGCATTACATCATGAAAATGATGTAAGAAGGATGTAGCCGACTACCGCACTAGTTCGGCAATGATCGTCATGCATGTGTCTTGTGTAAATTGTGGCCGTAATTGCCGGTGTAAAGACGGTAATAGAGGGATTGCTAGGTTTGAGTAGAGATGAAGGACGTGGCAAGCTGCGATAAGCCCGGGGTAAGCGCACGCGACTTATGATCCCGGGATATCCGAATGAGAATCTTATGTTTTAACATACTCCGTTACATAGGTGGCGGAGGTCGAACCGTCGGAATTGAAGCATCTTAGTACGACGTGGAAGAGAAATCAATAGAGATTACCCAAGTAGTGGCGAACGAAAAGGTAACAGCCCAAACTGAATCTGTTATGGTAACTTAACAGAGATGTGGTGTATACGGACTCATATAATGATCCTAGAACATAGTTGAAGTAATCTGGAACGTTTTGGCATAGAGGGTGATACCCCCGTAGACGAAATGGTATAGGATTAGTTGAGTACCAGAGTAGATGTCCTTGGTAGTGGGCATCGAATATTAGGAGAAAGTAGCTTCTAAGGCTAAATATAACTCAAAACCGATAGTGCACTAGTACCGTGAGGGAAAGCTGAAAAGTACCCCGGAAGGGGGGTGAAAAGTGCATGAAATCTATTACTTACAGACGTGCATAGCATGAAAGGTGATTTTTCCAGATTGGAGGTTCTAGCAATAGAGCTAAAGATTTGGAGCTCAAATCGTCAGTGTTATGCGTTCCGTCTCGAAACACGGGCCAAGGAGCTGACTGTCATGGCAAGACTAAACCAGACAAGGTGGAGTCGAAGGGAAACCGAGTTCTCGCAGCATTAGCGAGGAGAAGCGTGTGAAAGTGCGTTGAGTCATGGCGGCCAGGCTAGAAGCCAGTCGATCTAATCCTGAGCAAGCTGAAGGCGGGCGAAAGCCCGCTGGAGGGCTGAAGCAGTTCTGACGTGCAAATCGTTTGTGTGACTTGGGATTAGGGGTCAAAAACCAATCTAGACTGGCGATTGCTAGTTCCAACCGAAGCGTCTCGTAGGGCGTCCTTAGTGGAGATAGCATTTCCTGTAGAGCACTGATAAGGGAGTATGGGGAAGAAATTCCTCGCTCCCCATTCAAACTCCGAAGGGATATGCATTGTAGAAGCTAGGAGACGGGTTCGTGTGACGTAAGGTTCACGACCGAGAGGGGTTTAACCCAGACCGAAGTTAAGGTCCCTAAATTTTTTCTAAGTGTCAAGCTAAAGTGTGTGTTCGCGCCAAGACAGCAGGGAGGTAAGCTCAGAAGCAGCTATCCTTTAAAAAGTGTGTAACAACTTACCTGCCGAGCGTGGGCGCCACAAAAACGGACGGGGCTAAAGAAAAGTACCGATACTTTGGATACATGCCAATGGGCATGTCATGGTAGGTTGGCGTAGTGATTGGGTCGAAGCAGGGCGGTGACGTCCTGTGGACCATTTTCTATTGCAGATCTTGGCGGCAGTAACAGCATAGTAGAGTGAGAACCTCTACCACCGCAAGCGCAAGGGTTTCCAGGCAATGCGTTATCAGCCTGGAGTTAGTCGATCCTAAGGATTACCTCAACAGAGTAATTCGAAAGGGAAACTGGTTAATATTCCAGTACCTTGCAAGTTGCGTTATTATCTATATGAACCGCTTCCGGATAGGGGGAGCATAACCATCGTTGTGTCTAAGCGTTCGAGAGATGGGGAGTGTCGTAATGACGAGAACCATCTCGAGGCGTTAATGGCTCTGCGTTAGCAGAGTTCTCTTGAGTCCAGGGGACCTTGAAAATTTGTGTAGAAAGTGACTTGCAAGCTCGTACCGAGAACCGACACAGGTGCGCTGGCTTAGAAAGCTAAGGTGCTACGGGTATACCGTATGGTGAGGGAATTCGGCAAATTAGTCCTGTAGCTTAGGTATAAGGGATGCCTGCACACTTCATGAGGAATGGGGTGAGCAGGTTGCAATGACAAGGGGGTTTCGACTGTTTAATAAAAACACAGGCGACTGCTAGTCCGAAAGGATTTGTATAGTCGCTGAATCCTGGCCGGTGCGGGTACCTAAAACTTGGGTTCAACCGAGCTAAGGGCCCGTTAACGCCGGGAGTAACTCTGACTCTCTTAAGGTAGCCAAATGCCTTGTCGGGTAAGTTCCGACGCGCATGAATGGAACAACGAGAGCCCCACTGTCCCCACCTACAACCCGGTGAAGCCACATAAGGTGGACGAACAGTCCATCAACTTCCATCGGGGAGAGAAGACCCCGTGGAGTTTTACTGCAGCTTGTGCTTGTAGTATAGTAAAGATTACATAGTGTATTTGGGAGCCATGCCTCATTTTCTTTGGGAAATGAGTGAAGCAACGATGTAACACCAAATTATTTTTGCAGTACTACTTACCCGGTGCAGACCGGGGACATGTGCAGGTGGGCAGTTCGGCTGGGGCGGCACCCCTCTGAAAAAATATCAGAGGGGCCCAAAGTTTAGTTCAAACGGGTCAGAAATCCGTTGAAGAGGGCAAAGCCAAAAACTAGACTGACTGGATTTCCAAACGCACGGAATTCAGAGACGAAAGTCGGGCTTAGCGATCCTTCGTGTGCCCACTATTGGGGCCCGAAGGTGACAGAAAAATTACCCCAGGGATAACAGGCTCGTCGCGGGCGAGAGCTCCTATCGACCCCGCGGTTTGGTACCTCGATGTCGGCTTTTCCTATCCTGGTCCTGCAGCAGGGGCCAAGGGTGAGGCTGCTCGCCTATTAAAAGGGAACATGAGCTGGGTTTAGACCGTCGTGAGACAGGTCGGTCTCTGCCTGATGGAAGCGTCGCTGTCTGAGGGGAAGTTGCTCTTAGTACGAGAGGAACAGAGCATCGTCGCCGCTGGTGTACCGGTTGTCTGATAAGGCAGGCCGGGCAGCTAAGCGATTTAGGTTAAGTGCTGAAAGCATCTAAGCACGAAGCCTATCCCGAGACATGACAGCGTTACGTTAGTTGAAGGTTCGCAGCAGAAGACTGCGTTGATAGAATGGAGGTGTAGATCACAAGCTTCGGCGAGTGGTGAGCCTGCCATTACTAATAGACCAAAACATCGGTACGGCCACAAACATAGAAAGACACATGCATGGCGTTTCATTTTTTGATTCACCTAGTGTAAACTAGGCATTTCAATTTTCAAAAAAATTACACAAGATACAATTTGTTTTAGAAAATAAAAATAAAAAAAATTAGTAGTTACTCGATAATAGATTGTTAAGAAAATTAATTTAAAATTATTCGTCTTAGTCTACTTTTTTCACTGATTTTGCGGCTGGGCCTTTTTCTGATTCGCCAATTTCGAACTCAACTTTATCGCCGTCTCTAATTTGACCTTGAACTTCTGTCTTGTGGACAAACAAGTCTTTGTCTTCATTTTCGCGTTCGATAAAACCGAAGCCTTTTGTTTGGTTAAACCATTTTACGGTTCCTGTTTCCATCTTGACAATTGATAATACTATGTCTATTTATATCTGGTTTTTTCCATTAGGTTAGACTAATAATAATTACAATAAATTAGGTAAAACTAACAAATTATTTTAAAAAAACTTAGGAAAACCTAAAAAAAATACAATTTAATAATCTGAACTTGTATAATAAGTCATGAAAATAGAAAATAGAAAAAAACAATCTTCATTGAAAAGATTTTGGAATACATGTGAGAAGTTTGTTACAACATCATTTTATCTCACTGGTTTAGTTATCAACAAATCTACTTATCGTAGTTTTTGATCACAGATTACTTGGAATTAATTATGCATCTGGATTTTCTTTGATAAATTCTCTCAGTGCAATTTTTAGAGCAAGCGTTTCAATTTTTTGTGATTTTTGACCTGCAAGAAAGAAATCTGTTGAATCAGAATTTACTAGTATGGAACTTGCACCGTCTTCCATCTCAATTTTTGCTGTTGTACCGTGTTCTAAAATTTCAATCATTTCCATCAAATCTTCATGTCTTAGGTACAGCGTTTTTTCTTCATCATCTGTAAATAGCCAAGTGATTCTACATCCTCTCTCTCCAGGCAAATATGGAGTTTCAATTTTAAACTCTTCAGTCATAATATTGATTATTCTATGGGTTGAAAAGTCTATTCAATTTCTTGTGCCTAGTCTGTTTATTCTAATCTTCGACTTTAAAATAGTCGTGAATGAAATAATATCGGATTGGATATACTTCAACTAGCCGAAGAATACTATTACTATACATTTGCTATTGTTTTTGGAATTGGTCTTTTACAAGGTGCAATCCTTGCTCGAGGAATAAGACGAAAATTTCCTAAACTAAAAAAATATGCAAAAGGCGTATCGATAATACTCTTAATACTATTTTCAATAAATGCTGCTGGAAATATTTCAAAATTTGCAGAACCCTCAAAAGTTGAATTTACTGAATTTGTAATTCCTGAAACTCCTGAGACTGCATTTCTTTTACTAATTGATGTCCTTGGATTAAATGCCGGAATTATAGCTGTTACTGGAATCTTCATTTCCATTACATTAATTCTCTTGTTTAGATTTGCTGAACTGAATAGCATCTCTCGATATTTCATTTTTACAATAAGTGTAATTGTTTTCATTATAGCAATGTTAGGTAGATTTACTGACTATGTGCCAAGTACATTCCAAATAATATTGTATGTTATGTATCAGCTTGGCATGACACTTGGAATTTTTGCTATAATGCGTAGACGAGAAAAAGATCCTTTGGAAGATATGGGATGATTCTATTTTTCTAGGAATGTCTTTAGACCTGCACATCTATTACGAATTGTTACTTCTGTGACCCCTGATGCTTCTGAAATTTCTTTTTGTGTTTTATTTCCGCCTTCTGTAATACATGCAAGATATAATGCAGCAGCTGCTAATCCTGTAGGATCTTTACCTGCGACAACTCCAATCTTTTTTGCTTTTCTTAAAATTTCAACTGCTTTTCTTTTTGTTTTTTCACCTAATCCTGCAACACTTGCAATTCTTGGAATTCCGTTAATTGGGTCTGCTACTGGAACTTTAAGGTCTAATTCTCTAAAGACCAATCTGTAACATCTAGCTACGTCTTTTCGTCTAATGTTTATTCCATCAGCAACGTTATCTAATGTTCTCGGTGTTTCTGTATCTCTACATGCTGCATAGACGCATGCTGCAACTAATCCTTGAATTGAACGACCTTTTACCAATTTTTTTTCAATGGCTTTTCTGTAAATATATGCGGCTTTTTCAATTACCGCATCAGTTAATGATAATTTGTCTTTTAGTTTGTCCATTTCACTTAGCGCTTGTCTCAAATTTTTGTCAATAGATGAATGAGCTTGTGATCTACTATCCCATGTTCTGATTCTGTCAAATGATTGTTTCATTGCTGACGAAAGTGGTTTTCCTGTTGCATCTTTGTTGACTGCACCGATAACTGTGGATAACCCCATATCGTGCATGGTTATTGATGTGCCTGTCCCTGTTCTGCTCTTGTCAACACCATCATTTGCAAACGATCTCCATTCGGGACCACTTGCTTCACTTCCTTCTGACAACACAATTCCACATGTCTTGCAAACAATTTCTCCTGAATTATCATCAGTGATCAATGTAGCTTTGTTACAAGATGGGCATCTTTGTTCGTTAGATGTTTTCAACTACTCTAATGCCAATTTGGAGTTAATATGATTTCACAACTAATCTTCTGGTTAATTGTATGTTTTTGTTGAATAATCATTCCATGTTCTTAGACTAAATAGCGAAACTCTTTATTCATAGCTAAAAATAATCACAACATGGTGACTACAAAAAAATCATCGGCAGCAAAAAACCAAAAGTTGTTGGTGTAGAAGTTCTCAAGAAAAATGGCGTAGATGTTGACGAACTAGTCAAACAACTAATTACAAACGCATCTGTTGAGTTTACTGCATACTATTATTTCACAAATCTAAGAATGCATGCAACAGGTATGGAAGGTGAAGGGATTAAAGGAATAATTGAAGATGCACGTCTTGAAGATCTAAGTCATTTTGAATCTTGTATTGAACGAATATTTCAATTGGGTGGCAGTTTACCAAATGATGCACAAGCATTTATCAAAATGTCTGGTTGTGAATTTTTACAATTACCAAAAAACCCTACAGACATTAAAGCAATTTTAGAAAAGTGTCTAAAAGCTGAACAAGGCGCAATTGTAAATTGGGACAAGGTTTGTAAAATGACTCTTGGAAAAGATCCTGCAACATATGATATTGCAAAAGACATACTCATGGAAGAAATTGAACATGAAAGCTGGTTCTTGGAATTATTGTATGGGCGACCTTCTGGACACATGAGACGTAAATTCTCTGGAGAACGTCCTCACACCCAAAAACATTCTAGAGCATTAGGTTAGTCTTTTTTCAAAACTATAGAACCTGTGTTATTTTTTTTATCAATATCTAACATACAGTATGCATATTGTGTACTTTTCATTGATGGGTACATTATGCTATTTGGATCCTTACTATGTTTCAATCCTATCCCATGACCTAATTCATGTGTCATGATGTATTCCACTGTATTTACATGAAATAATTGAAAATTACCATCACATCCATAACCACCTAATGCTACCTCGACAATTCCTTTTCCAAGATTTGCATGACCTAACACTCCTTCACCCAAATCTCTGACAACCCATGTCACCCAGAGATTTGCATTAGTTTTTGTTGGAGTTGTAACAAAATTTATCTTGACTGCCTTGCCATCGCTTGCATTAAATTCCATATCTTCCCACATCTTAAATGAGTTAGTCAATGTACTCACATGATCTAATGGTAATGCAGCAGGTTGATCATTAACATAAATTTTGTATTCCAAATGGTATACATCGTCTATTAACACATATTCTGGGTTTGGAAATCCTTGGTTTCCAATCTCAATTTGCTGGTCATAATTCCATTTTACATAATCTCTCAAAAATTTCTTAATGACATCGTTACTTGGATTTGGATATTCGATGTATCTCTTATCTTTACTCACAATGTTTTCAATTCTGTCTAAATATCTGGCAAATTCCCATTGATTTCTATTATCAATTTTCTTTTTCTCTTCAGACATTCCTTGCACTTCTGGCAAGTCAATAATGAGTAAACCGTTATCAATCAAAAAATTTATTCCTTTCAGAAATTCTTCATCAGGAATCTTATCTGTAGCCCACCATCCTGCAGTATTTTTTATCCAGGATGGAATTGATTCTAAAGATGATTCTGTTTTGCTAGATGATTCTATTGTTATGATTTGATTTTCAATAAGAAATTGTAACGACTTGACAAACTCTTCATCAGGAATCTTATCTGTAGCCCACCATCCTGCAGTATTTTTTATCCATGCTGGAACTGTCTGTGGAATGTTTAGTGTAAACACCTCTGGTTTTTCAGCTTCGTTGTAAGGATATTTTTTTGCAGTCTTTGTTGCAAATTCATAATAATTTTCTACAACATGATTGTCTGGTGCCAATTCATATGCTTGTTCAAAATATACTAGCGCTTGTTTGTATTCTCCATAATTTCCAAATCCAACTCCTAAACCAATCAATGCTGTAATATTTTCTGGTTCTTGCTGGTTAACTTTGTAAAATTCTAAAATTGAAGCCTTGTGTCTTTCAAGATTATCCAATGCAATTCCTTTCATTAATGATGTTTTTGCATTTGTAGGTGAAATTGTTAAAATTTTATCATAAATCTCAATTGCCTCATGATATTCTCCATTCATAAAATATTCATTTGCTTTTTCGTATAGGTTTGGAACGTCTCTAATTCCCTCACCATATACATCATCAATACTTGCAGATAGTAATAACACAAAAGTTGCTGATACTGCTAGTGAATATTTCACAAACATATTTTTCTGCATACATTTTTTCTTTATTTTTCAAAATTAAATGATTCTACAAAATGAATTATTATGGCTTAGATTAGGATAAGACTACGTCGCCTACATAGATTTTCTTTGTCTCATTTCTAACTTTTAATTTCAATGCTCCGTCACTATCTATTCCCTGTGATATTCCTGAAATTTTTCCATTTGATGTATTAATTGTAATTCTCTTACCAATTCCTGATGCTCTCTTGGTCCATTCTTTGATGATTTTGGATTTTTCTCCACTATCTAATTGCAGCAGATTTTTTTCAAATTGTAATAGAAACTCTTTGAGTAGTGTCTTTGGGGGTGTTTTATCCTCTTTTTTCCTAAGTGAATTAATTCCATAAAAGTTGGGAGTTTTCGATAATTTTTTTTCAAGTTTTTTTGCATCAATATCAAAATTTATTCCGATACCTAAGATTAGATAATCAATACTGTTTGTTTGAAACGAAGCATCGACTAAGACCCCTGCAACTTTTTTCCCCTTCATTGTTATATCGTTTGGCCATTTGACTTCTGTATCAATGCCTAAAGATGATTTAATTGATTTTGATAATGCAACTGCACTTAAAATTGGAATTAAAGTGGAACTTGAAACATCAAATTTTGGATGAATGATTAATGAAAACCAAATTCCTCCTTTAGGTGATGTCCATTTTCTCTCTAGACGTCCTCTTCCTGCTGTTTGTTTTTCAGCGATAATTATGGTGCCATTTTCTTTCTTATCTGCAGCAATATTCTGCGCGAAACTTTGTGTTGAATCAATTTCTTCAAAATAATAAACTCTTTTTCCAATCAGTTTTGTTTTGAGATCACGCGTAATCTCCCACGGCAATAGTTTTTCTGTATCATTAATCAGCCTATATCCTAATTTTTGTTTTGATTCAATTTTGTAGCCAAGTGTTTGAATTTTTTTAATATGTTTCCAAACTGCAACTCTACTAATTTTTAAAACGTCACTAAGATCTTCTCCTGATAAATATTCTGAGTCATGAGTTTGGAAGAATGATAGAACTTTTACTAATCCAACATTGTCAAATGATGTGTATGACATTAGAAGCCTATGTCGATATCAAATCCGCCATCATCTCCCATGTCGGATCCTCCCATATCGTCTGCTCCGTCATCCATCCCTGCCATATCTTCTGCCGGAATGAAACTTCCCATACTGGCACCAATCATACTGAACATCATTGAAAACATCATCATATCTACAATTCCAAACATCATCATTGATGGTAAAAATGATTTATCTTCTTTTAATTTCTGTTCTAATTCTTGCTTGTTGCCTGACTTGTATGTATTTTCTAATTGATTCCATTTTTCTTGTAAAATTTTTAGTTGTCGTTCAAATTCTCTATATCCTTCTTCTGTTGGCCTAATCTCAATTTTTGTTCCAAGCCAACCTTTCTTTTCATCTACCTTGATTAATCTTGCATTTTCTAATTTCTGTAAAATTGCTTCCAAATCTTTTGGCTCAACATTTGCCTCTCGTGAGATCTTATCAAATTTTGTTATGCCTCGGCTGATTACACCTAAAACAACTGTTTCTTTATTTTCTTCATCCATGTTAGATTATCTTATATTTTCTTTTTAAAATATTGCCTAAAAATGTAATTGAATTTTATATTATGAGGGCATAGCCCGATTATGAGTGAAACTAAGGTTGTTCCAATATTTCCTTTGGATCTAGTGTTATTTCCAAACCAGGATCTTCCTTTGAGAATATTTGAACCTCGGTATAAACAGATGATTGATGATTGTATGCTTGGGGATAAGGAATTCGGAATCTGTCTTGGACATGATAGTGCCACATTATCTAATTGGCAGGCACCATACAATATTGGAACTCTTGCAAAGATATCTGACTGTAAAGATGTGGATTCTACTAGCGGTCATCTTTTTGTAAATGTTAGAGGTCGTAGAAAATTCCGAATCATTCGTTTGATTCCTCCATCCCTAAAAAAGACCGATGACTATGATCCATTTACTGTAGAAGGCGTGGAGATGATTGATCAACTTCATCAAAATGATGGAATTGAAAAGAAAATGTACATACAAGCTGAGATTGAAATGATTTCTGAGATAGATGAATCGATTTCTCTTGCAGATTGGGAAAATCTAGTGGATTTATGGAAAAATAAAATCAAAAAAAATACTGGAAATTCTGAATTAACATCTTATCAACTAGATCATGTTTTAGAACAATACTATCTAAAAACTGAAACTCCTACTATGGAGTATGTTCATTCATTATGTGCATTGGCATCTGAAACTCCTCTAGATCTACAGCCAATATTGGAATCCACTAATTTAGAGCAATTACTAGAGCGAACTACAAAACTACTGAAATCTGATATAAACTACGAATAATTTTAAACCTAAAGTTCATAAACGATGAAAAACTATGAGCTAAAATTCGGAAACATAACATGGAAAAATTTGGAACTTTAGAATTTGTATTGGATCGTTATTCTGGTACCTGGTGCTGGAAGATTTCTGGAAATCGTGCCGTGAACATGGTCTCAAAACTAATACCTCGTGGGTGGTATGGCGATAAACCTGATGAAGTAATTGTCTCAGATAATGATGAGAATATTAAGAAATTAAAAATGATTGATGAGCGTTATACATTTGAACTCTTATCAAAATCTGTTTGGAAACGAAAAATTGCACCTCTCACAATTAAAAAAACAAAGGTTCCAAAAATCGAAAAATTACAACAAGCATCACCTAGCAAGCAATTCAAAGGAAACCTATTAGATTTTCAAAGAGAAGGTCTGGATTTCCTGATAAAATCTAGTGGAAATGCATTACTTGCTGACGAAATGGGTCTTGGTAAAACGGTTCAAACATTAGCATACATTTCAAAAGAAAAAAATTCTTTTCCTGCATTAATTGTTGCACCACTCGTAACTTTGACAAACTGGCAAAGAGAAATTGAAAAATTCCTGAAGAAAAAAGGTAAAAATGGAAAAGTAATTGAAGATGAAACTCCCTCGAGCACGATGATTAGAAATGGAAAACTTTCTGATATTGGCGAATATGATTTTTACATAATTAATTATGAATTATTATACAAACGTCTACCTGATTTAATGAAACTGGGAATACGTTCTGTTGTATGCGATGAAGTACAACATCTTAGATCAAAAACTACTCAAAAATATGCTGCAGTAAAAGAATTGGCAGGTCTTGAAAGTGTAAAATATCGAGTCGGTTTGTCAGGAACTCCTATCTATAATCGTGGTTCTGAAATCTGGCCAATTGTTGATATCTTGAAACCAGGATTACTTGGAAGCTTTAAGGAATTCTGTGAATATTTCTGCTATGTAAATGAAAAAGGAAAAGCAATAGTACTTGAAAATAAACGTGATACATTACGTAATCAATTAACAAAGCATGTCATGTTGAGACGAAAAAAATCAGACGTTCTAAAAGAATTGAAGGACAAGGTTCGCTATCCTGAAATGATTCATGCAGATGAAAAATTCTACAAAGCTGAATTGAGTAAAATTTGGAAAAAACTCGAAGAAGAACAAAAATATGCAGAATCTGCATTTGATAAATCTGCATCATATCATAGAGCTATAGAAAGTGAAAGACAGGCTGCAGGTCTTGCTAAACTAAAACATGTAACAGGATTTGTAACTGATATCATGGAAATTGAAGAAAGTGTTGTAGTATTTTGTCATCATAAAGCAATACACAATTTACTTCATCATCATTTGGCAGACTTTAATCCTGCATCAATAATTGGTGGTCAAACTGATGTTGTTAGACAACGTGAAATTGATAGATTCCAAAAGGGCCAAACAAAATTAATGATTGCCGGATTAAGAGCTGGAAATGTGGGAATTAATTTAACAAATGCAAAATATGTGATATTTGCAGAACTTGATTGGAGTCCTGCAATTCATCGTCAGGCTGAGGATAGATTACATAGAATTGGTCAGAAAAACACCGTCTTTGCATACTATCTAGTTGGAAAAGGAACGCTTGATGAACATGTTGCAGAAATTCTCACTGATAAAGAATTTGAAATAGATTCTATATTAGATAAGCAAGGAGAATCCTTTGAAAATAAAGAAAAGGCAAAAATGATTCTTGCACAAATACACGATAAGCTTGGCACAAAATTATAACCTCAATATTTTTTAATCAAAACTCTATACGAAAAATATGGATTTCATGTTGGAAGAAGAAATGATTGATTTATTGACATTTTGTTTACAAAACCCTACTTCTGATGAATTAGAATCTAAAAAATCCAGATTCAAAGAAATTGGAAAAGAACTTTTCAATGACGGTGGTGTTGACGCGATGGAGAATTTCTTTTTTGCAGTAGATAACCGCATTCAGGGTGAAATTGAGCAATCTCCAAAAAATTACCGTTCATTATGGAATGGAATTTCTGACGAGTGGAACTATCCCTAGGAAAATTCTTCAAAAAAGATTTTTTGATGTTCAGTTATGCTGCTTTGCCAATTCTGAACATCGATATGCCGCATGTTGGACATGTACCTTTTGTTGCTGGTTTGCCATTTTTCATGGTTACAGCTTGAGTACCATTCATTTCTCGTTTGTCTCTGCATTTTACGCAGTAACCTATTACCATGTCCAATACACTGTATTCTCTTATTAGCAAAAACCTGTTAATTTTTTTCAACACTTTTAGTTCTTTTCTGGAGTGAATTTTACGAATAAATTCAACAGTTTACATTATATCTAATTCTCTGATTAATTTTTTTATGAAAAAAGCCTATTTTGGAATTTTATTCTTAATCCTACTTTTCCCTATTTCCAATGCATTTGGAAATGAATTGACTCTTAATATTGACAAAGCGCTTTATGAAAAATCCGATTTCATTTCTGTATGGGGTTCTACTCCCTTTGACTCTGTTTTCATCTCCATTAAAGATCCTGACGGAAATAATGTTTGGAATGAAAGCCTAAATCCTGATGATGAAAAAAAATTTTCTACATTGATAATTGCAGGCATTGGTGGATGGCAAAAAAGTGGAAACTATTTGGTTGTAGCTGAATCTGGTGATTCATCATTATCTGCAAAATTTTTCTATGACTCTGGTGCACAAGTAAATCCTCCTTCTGCTGTATCTGATTATTATGTTAGTCCTGAAGATCTATATCTCACATTTGCAATTGCAGTAATCATAATTGCAGGTGTGTTTGTTTATCTTGCAAGACATATCATATTAAGAAAGAAAACTAGTTATGATTATGCAAAATTAGATTCCAAAAAAAATCGTGATTACGAAAAGTATCATTCTGAATGGTCTGAAGAAGAAACCTTCGGTTCTCGTAAAACAAGTACTGATGCAAAAGAGTTTCGTGAAATGTATAATGATAATTCCTTGCCAAACTACTATTTGATATTGGAACTAACAAATGATTCTTCAGAGTCTGAAATTAAAAATCAATATAGAAAGTTAGCAAAACAATATCATCCTGATAGAAACAAGGATTCATCTGAAGAAAAGATGGCTCAAATTAATAAGGCATATGAGGTCTTATCTGATAAAAAACTAAAAGCAGAATATGATAAGTTCTGTAAATTATTGTGATTCTATAGTTGCATCTTTTAGTGTTAGATATAAAATAATTTTTTCTGCATTTTGCATACTATTTTTAAGATTTGTCACAAGTGATAATTTTTGATTATTCTCAATATATGCTGACAAAATTATATCCAGAAAATCTTTGTTGGGTCCAAGCATGGCTTTTGAAAGATGTTTTGAAATGACTGTATCAAAAATTGTAGCCTCTACTCTCCATTCTTTCATTTCGGCAAAATATACTCCTCCTCTTGTAGTAGGCTCTGTTATTGGATTATCTGTATGTACAATCTTGATTGCATCTACTGAAAATGATTCATTTTCAACGCAAATTTTAAAATCTGAACTATGTGCTTCTATTATTT
>CACDFH010000003.1 GCA_902552015.1 uncultured marine group I thaumarchaeote
ATAAAAAATTAAAAAAACGTAATTAATTATCTGATTTAGACAAATGAATGTGGACAATTTTCCATGTAGGTTTTTTTATTAACACAAATGTTGCCCTTCCTCCAATTGTGATATGTTCACCTGTGAATGCCTTGTTGTCCACTAACATTCCTTTTTGAATTAATTCTAATGCTACCACTGCAGTTTCACCAAAAATACTCACTTTGACATTATTTATTTTGTAATCGTAATCTGAAATACTAACAAATCGTAATTCTTCTAGCGCAATGGTTGTGGCAAAATCCTTTAGGTCGTATGGTGGAACGTCACTAAAGCTGGAAAATGCAGAATCATTAACTTGAATATCTTTTAAAATTTCTAATTTTTTTGATTTTCCAATTTCAAAAAAAGTTTCTACAATTTTTATAATTTCTTCTTGGTCGGACATATTATACCACTCCTCAAAAAGGAATCTTTATAGGTGCATCCCCTGTTTTTGAATTTACAATGCAACATGAAGCAACAATTAGCACTTTTGGTATGTCACTGCTAGTTGACCTGCTGCTGTAAACAACAGCCAATTTACCGATTTAAATTAGGAATATGAGTGATAATAATAAAATGAATGAAACTATGATCGGCGCAACTGCGCTAATGAAAGCATTGGAAAAAGAAGGAGTAAAGGAAGTCTTCGGTCTACCGGGAGGTGCGAACCTTCCAATGTATGACGAATTGGGTAAAAGCAACATTCGTCATATTTTGGTTAGACATGAACAATCTGCTGCACATATGGCAGATGGTTTTGGTAGAGTTAGTAGAAAACCTGGCGTATGTTTTGCAACTTCTGGTCCTGGTGCAACTAATTTGTTAACTGGAATTGCAACTGCACAAGCAGATTCTGCACCTATGGTTGCAGTTACTGGTCAAGTACCTGTTGCAATGATTGGAAAAGACGCATTCCAAGAAAGTGATATAATTGGAATGGCAAATCCTGCTTTGAAATATTCGTATCAACCTAGAACTCCTGAAGAAATTCCAACCATGGTTAAACAAGGATTCTACATTGCAGAAACTGGAAGACCTGGACCTGTATTGTTAGATATTCCTAAAGATGTTCAACAAAATGAAGCAAACATTCCATTTCCAGATGAAGTTCGAGTTCCTGGATATCATCCATGGACAGATCCTGATATGCAAAATACTGGACGTGCAGTAGAATTACTATTATCCGCACAAAAACCAATAATTCTTGCAGGTGGTGGTGTAATCATTTCATCTGCATTTGCAGAATTACAATCAATAGCTGAGTTGTTAATGATTCCTGTGGTAACCACATTCAAAGGTAAAGGTGCATTTCCTGAAGATCATCCATTATCATTAGGTCCAATTGGAATGCATGGACATGCTGAAGCCAATAAATTAATGACTGAAGCTGATTGTGTATTAGCAATCGGAACAAGATTCTCCGACCGTTCTGTAGGAACATTTGAAGAGTTTGAAAAGAACTTGAAGATTATTCATATGGATGTTGACCCTGCAGAAATTGGAAAGAATCAAACAACATCTGTAGCTGTTGTAGGTGACGTTCGTACATCACTAAGAATATTTGGAAAATTATTGATGGATAAAGCAGTTAGACCTTCTGATGACAATCCTTGGTTAAAACATGTTAAAGAAACAAAACAATATTGGCGTGAAAATCTAAAATTACATCCTGGAGAAATGGGTGCAGCAAAAATTCTTAGAAAATTAAGAGAATTACTTCCAAAGGAATCTATAGTTACAACTGAAGTAGGACAACACCAAATGTGGGCATCATTATTCTTTGATGCAATTCATCCTGGAACTTTCTTTAGTTCTACTGGCTTGGGTACTATGGGATGGGGATTCCCAGCTGCTATTGGTGCAAAAACTGCACGTCCTGATGTACCTGTAGTTGACATTGCAGGTGATGGTAGCTTCAACATGACTGAACATTCACTAGCAACAGCAGTCTTAGAAGATTTACCTGTAATTGTATTCTTGATTAACAATTATTCTTTAGGAATGGTTGCTCAATGGCAGAGAACTTTCTATGACCGACGCATGGTTGGTGTCGACCTTAAGAAATGTCCTGATTATGTTAAATTAGCTGAATCATACGGCGCACAAGGAATTCGTGCACAATCTATGGATGAACTTGAAAAGGCAATCAAAGATGGATTAAACAGTGACGTTGCCACTGTAATTGATATCCCAATTGATCCTGAAGAAGATGTTTTACCATTTGTTGCACCTGGAACTGGATTAAAGGATATGATCTTACCTTCATAGTGATGCAAAATGGTTTGGGCAATTTTATCAATCAAAGTGGAAAATAAACCTGGAATCTTGTTTAAGGTTACACATCTTTTTAGATCACGTAATTTTAACATCGATAGTATTTCTGTAGGTGTCACTGAAGACAAAAAGTTCTCTCGAATGACAATCACCACTATTGGTGATGAGAAGCAAATTACTCAAATTGTCAAACAACTTGACAAAATGATTGACACAATTGAGGTTCGTAGGTTAGATGTGAATAATTCAGTATATAGAGAGTTGGTAATGTTTAAGATTAAAGTAAGCAAACCAGAAGATAGCATGGAAATTAACAAATTAGCTAGTGCATACTCTGCCAAAACACACGATGCAAAAAAGGAATCAATTATGGTTGAAATGACTGCTACCCCACATCAAATATCTGCTTTTGAAGAATTAGCAAAGAAATTTGGCATAAAAGAAATGGCACGAACTGGAATAACTGCATTGGAGCGTGAAGAACACGAACATTAGAATTTTTGATACAACTTTACGTGACGGTGAACAATCTCCTGGTGTTTCATTATCTCCTGAAAAAAAATTAAACATTGCAAGAAAACTTGACGAGTTAGGTGTTGATGCAATTGAAACTGGTTTTCCTGTAATATCTGAAGGAGAACGTGAAGGAGTAAAATTAATTGTTGGAGATGGATTAAAAGCAGAACTATGTGGATTAGCAAGAACTAACAAAAAAGATATCGATGCTGCAGTAGACTGTGGATTAAACTACATTCATACATTCATTGCAACATCTGACATCCATTTAGAACATAAATTAAAAATGTCTCGTGATGAGGCCTTGGAAAAAGCAATTGAAGCTGTAGAATATGGTAAATCTCGTGGATTACAAGTAGAATTTTCTGCAGAAGATGCAACTAGAACTGATCGAGAATTTTTGAAAAAAGTTTTTGGTGCTGTTGCAAGTGCAGGTGCCGATAGAATCGATATCCCTGATACAGTTGGTTATTCAACTCCACAGTACATCGGTGAAATTACTAAAGATGCAATTGAGGTATCAAAGTTACCTATCAGTGTACATTGTCATAATGATTTTGGTTTAGCTGTTGCAAACGCAATATCTGGTGTACAGGCAGGTGCATCATGTGCACATGTAACCATTAATGGAATTGGTGAACGTGCAGGTAATGCTTCTTTAGAAGAATTTGTTATGGCATTACATAGTTTAGAATTTGAAAACAAATGGGAAACAAACATCAATACAAAATTAATTTATGAAACTTCACGATACATCTCTAAATTAGCAGGAATGTCTGTACAACCAAACAAAGCAATTGTCGGCGAAAATGCATTTGGTCATGAATCTGGAATCCACACTCATGGTGTATTGAATAACCCATTAACATACGAACCAATCAGTCCTGAAATTGTAGGTAGAACTCGTTGGTTACAGGTAGGAAAACATGCAGGAATTCATGGCATGAATGCAATGCTCAAAGAGTATGGTATTGAGCCAAATGATGACCAAACAAAACAAATTTTGGATAAAGTCAAGGCATTAGGTGACCAAGGAAAACAGGTAACCGAAGTTGAATTACTATCTATGGCTAATGAAGTAATTGGCGAAAATAAATTAAAACGAATTGTCCAGTTAGCAGGTTTCTCTGTATCTACTGGTGTTGGAACAATGCCATATGCATTTGTAAAATTGAATGTTGATGGTCAGGAATTTTCTGCAACTGATTATGGTGTAGGTCCTGTAGATGCAGCATTAAATGCAATTCAAAAAATTACAAGCCAAGTTACTGATGAAGTTCGATTAAAAGAATACAAATTGGATTCTATCTCTGGTGGTGCTAATGCATTATGTGAAGTAACTGTAAAAGTTGAAGATGCACGTGGTAATATCATTTCATCCAAATCTGTTGGAGAAGATATTGTTACAACAAGTGTTCAAGCAATGGTTGATGGAATTAATCGTATCATGTTGAAAAATCTTCTAAAGGAAAAGAAGATTTAATCATTACAAAATTTTAGGTGATTATGTATGTATAATATTTCGTTAATTACTGGTGATGGAATTGGTCCTGAATTGTCAGAATCTGTAAATACAATTTTGGACGCAATCAATGATAAATTTAATCTAGAATTTAACATTAAATCGCTTGTAGCTGGTGATACTGCACTTGAAAAAACTGGAAAAGCCTTACCTGATGATGTCTTTGAATCAATAAAATCCTCTGATGCATGTTTGAAGGCACCTGTTGGAGAAAGTGCTAAAGATGTTATTGTTGCATTAAGACAAAAATTGGATTTGTATGCCAATATTCGTCCTGCAAAATCATATCCAAATACACCTGCACTTAGAGATGATATTGATTTAGTGATTGTTAGGGAAAATACTGAAGATCTATACACCGGTCAAGAATTTCAAGTAGATGATACTGCTGTTGCATTAAGAATAATTAGTGAAAAAGCTTCTAAGCGAATTGCTAAACATGCATTTGAAACTGCAATGGATAGAAATCAACAGAAACGAGTTACTTGTGTCCATAAATCCAACGTCATGAAGATGACTGATGGTCTTTTTGCTCGTGCATGTGAAGATGTGTCAAAAGACTATCCTGACGTTACTTTTGACCAGATGTATGTTGATGCCTGTTCTATGAACTTAATTCGGGCTCCTCACGAATTTGACGTAATTGTGACTACGAATTTGTTTGGTGATATATTATCTGATGAATCCTCTCAAGTTGTAGGTGGATTAGGCATGGCTCCTGCAGCAAATTTGGGGGATAATTTTGGTCTATTTGAACCGGTTCATGGCGCTGCATTTGATATTGCTGGAAAACAGATTGCAAATCCTTCTTCCTTCATTTTATCTACAAAAATGATGCTTGATTGGTTGGGCTCAAAACATAATGATTCTGAATGCATTTCTGCTGGAAAAAAACTGGAGACTGTTGTATTGGATTTGATAAAATCTGGCATTACGACTAAAGATATCGGTGGAGAAAAATCCACACAGGAATTTACAAAAGAAATTACTAGTCGACTATAATTGTCTACTAATTCCTTCTTCTAGTTTCCCAGCCTTTTACCGATGCATAACTTCGTTTCAGTGCTGCTATATCATGACCAATCCATCCTAATTTAGCTGCTCTGCTACGTTCTTCAGTTGTCATTCTATTTCTTCAAAAATTGATTTAATGAAATATTTCACTCTGTCACCATTGTTTGTTTTTTTAATCTAATTTTTTTCTATAAAATCTAAGGTTTGAGCCTATCTGGATCCCTTGGATACAAAACTACCTCTCTTACATTATCAATTCCAATCAAAACTGTCATCAATCTATCTAATCCCATACCCCAACCTGAATGTGGAGGCATACCCCATCCAAATGTTTTCAAATGTTCTTCAAAGCTTGTTGGATCTAAATTCTGTTCTTTTAATCTGGTTTTTAGCTGCTCTGGATCATGCAATCTTCTTCCTCCTGATGATAGTTCTAGATATCCATACTGCAAATCAAAAGAACGTGAAAGTGTAGGGTCGTCATCTTTTTCATGAATGTAGAATGGTTTTAGTTTCATTGGCCAATCTGTCAAAAAGAAAAATCCTGGATGTTTCTCCCCTAAACTACGAAGGTGTGAATCTTGTAAATCTTCACCAAACTCTAATTTGATGTCCATACCTCCTAATTCTTCTAATGCTTGTGTATATGATACTCTTTCAAATGGAGAATCTGGAATTTTAATTTCATGTCCAATTTCTTTTTGTTCTGTTTTTGAATTTTCAGCAGTATTTTTGAAAACATCTACCACGATTGATTCTAAAACATCCATGACATCTGTATAGTCCATCATTGCAGCTTCGATATCCACGCTTGTGAATTCGCTTAGGTGTCTTCCTGTATGTGATTTTTCTGCTCTATAAAATGATGATATCTCAAATACTCTTTCTAGTCCTATGGTCATCTGTTCTTTGTATAATTGTGGGCTTTGAGCCAAGTATCCTTGTTTTCCAAAATAATTGAGACTGAACAAATCAGCACCCCCTTCACTTGCACTTCCAATAATCTTTGGAGTGTTAATCTCAATGAATTTTCTTTTAATTAGCGTCTCTCTAATTGATGCTAAAACTTGACTTCTCAATTTGAAAATTGATGCTGTCTTTTGATTTCTCATATCTAGAGCTCTTGAATTTAATCTGTTATCGATATCACTTTCTAACCTTCCAATAGGATCAATAGGTAAAGGATATTCTGCTTTTGCGAGAACTTGAAGTTCTGTGGCAGAAATCTCAAAATCAAAATCTTTTGCTTTACTTGCTTGTACTTTACCTAAAATTCGAACAACACTTTGTCTGTTTAATCCTTCAAGCAAACTCATTGCATCGCCTTTTACTATTACTTGACACATTCCTGTAACATCTCTAACTGTCAAAAATGCCATCTTTCCAAGCTTTCGAAGATCAACTACCCATCCGCCAAAAAGAACATCTTGACCTTCCATTGATGAATTTAGGTCTTCGATTAGATGCGTTCTTGAAATGTCCATGCAATGTTGAAAATATACGCCAAGTAAAAACTTTCTAATCTAACCTCTCACAACTAAAATTATGAGTTTTATTTCAATTGAAAATCTTACCACTCGTTATAATACCTCAAAGGGATTAGTTCATGCATTAGAAGATGTTTCTTTTGCAATTGGAGCCGGTGAATCAATTGGAATTGCAGGTGAAAGTGCATGTGGAAAAAGTACTCTAGGGTTATCTATCATCCGAATGATTTCCAACGGAAAAATTTATTCTGGAAAAATTACATTTGATGGAAAATCATTGTTAGATGTACCTGATGATGATTTTGATAAAAACATCCGATGGAAACAAATCTCTATGGTTTTTCAGGGCGCAATGAACTCTCTTGATCCAGTATTTTCTATACAAGAACAGTTCAATGAAGTTTTAAAACAACATAATTTTGAAGGTGATTCAAAACAGTCTATCATACAATCATTAACCTCTGTAAACCTTGATGAATCTGTTCTAAAAAAATTCCCACATGAACTAAGCGGTGGCATGAAACAGCGGGTAATTATTGCAATGGCTTTGATTCTAAAACCTAAATTTGTAATTGCTGACGAGCCTACAACTGCGCTTGACGTATTGATTCAAGCCCAAATTGTTAATCTTTTCAAAAAATTGAAAAAAGAAGGCCAATCCTTTATGATCATCTCTCATGATCTAGCTGTACTATCTGAGGTTGCTGAAAAAATCGGAATTATGTATGGAGGAAAAATGGTTGAATTTGGTGATTCTGAAGAAATTTTTCTTGAACCCAAACATCCGTACACAAAGGGATTACTAGAATCAATTCCTGTATTATCTAAAGATACAAAACCAAAATACATTCCAGGCATACCTCCAAATCTAGTAAACCCTCCTGAAGGTTGTAAATTCTATGATAGATGTCCTGAGGCAATGGAAAAATGTAAAAAAGATCCTCCAAAAATTAAAACAAAAACTGGTTATGTTTTATGCTGGCTTTATGAATAGGTTAATCGGTGTTGGTGTTTGTTATTCGTAACCAACTGTCTTCATGCCGAAACAAGGTTTGTTGCCTTTAGTCCAACATTTACACGAACATGAAACTGCTTTTCCAGTTTCTAAATCTTTAACGACCTTGTGAAATACTCCTTCTCTAACTTTTGATTCAATAGATATTGTTTCATATCGATCTTCTTCTGAGTTGGTCATATTGTTAGACAATAGGTCTATCTACAAATACATTTCCAAATGTATGTGATGTATCATTAGTGGTTACCTCGATTGGAATTGGTTCTACATTTGAGTGTAAAATTGATTTTAATTCATCTTTGGTAAACCACTGGCTACGGAAACCAAGTCCATTTTGAAAAACTCTATTTTTTCCATCAAAAGAATTTTCATCTATCTGTTTAATCATAGGCATCATGGGGTTGTACAATTTTGGTGCTATCAAATCAAATTCGTCTCCATTAAACGCTGTCAGGATGGTTAATCCTTTTTTGCCTGCAATATTTCTCATATTGTCTATAAACTGTTGTCGTTTCTCAGAGGGAATTACACCCAATGTGTTGTATAAGCACATTACAATATTTGTCTCATCCTTATTGAAATAATCTGATAAGTTTGGATCTGTTAAATCATATTTGAGAAATTCAATTTTTGAAACTCCCTGATGACTGTTGTTTTTTTGTTTAGCATAATCTAGCATCGGTTCTGATACCTCGACACCAAAAAATTTTGTAGCACTTTTTTGCAATTTTTCATCTAGTGCAAATACCACTCGTCCTGTACCTGCTCCCATATCGATGATTGAAGAGTTTTTGTTAGAATCACATACTTTCTTACAGAGATTTGTTAGAATATCGATTTCTCTCTTTAGATAGCTGACAATAACTGGATCTTGATTATTCTCTACACTATTGTCATAATCCACAGCCATTCCATCCCAAATTTTATGGTCCATGAATGATTTTTTTTTATAATAAATTAAAACCTAACATTTGCAAACCCTTGTTCTATGAGTTTAAGATTTCATTCAAAACAATTCTTACTGACTGGAATAACGCTTTACAATCGGTAGACATGAATCAATAATTCTAAGCATTTCAGAACGAATAACGTTTTTGTCAATTGTAATCCAGATTCTTTTTGATGATATTGCAAATGCAATTGTTTGCACTTTAGTTCTTTCTTCCCATACAAATTCTGTATCTCCTAACTGTTCATCAAATTGTTCCTCAAGTTCTGTTTTGATAGCAATTTGTGCAAATTGATACTGTGTCTTTTTTTGATCTAATAATGGGTCCAAATCCTCTCTTCTATAATATGAAAGAAGTTCTCCAGTTTTGCTAATCACTCCGATAAATCTAATGTATGGGCTGATTTTTGATATTAAATCTGCAATTTCGTAGTCATCGTTTTCAGTCATTTATGTAATTGTTCATTTTCGATTATTTTAGTGATTTCTAATTCAATTTTTTTATATACAGTTGAGGATCTCGTTATCTATTGGATCTTTGGGATTTCCTTCCATTCTTTTCTTCCGAAGTTGGTTATCTTGGTTTAGCTTTAGTTAGCTTTTTCGGATCGTTAATTCCATTTGTTCCTATCCCATCATTCATCTTACTAATCACAATGTCTGTTGGTGACCAATTCAATCTCCACATACTTGCATTAATTGCTGCCATCACTGCTACTGTTGCAAAACAAATTATTTTTGCTATTAGTTATGGAGGGCGAAGAATCATCTCAGAAAAAACAAAACAAAGAATGAAACCTTTTCAAAAGTTGGTAAAAAAATACGGTGCAGGTGCTGCTTTCTTTGCTGCTGCAACTCCTATTCCTGATGATTTAGTCTATGTACCTCTTGGTTTGGCAAAATACAACCCTCTTAGATTCTTTATTGCCACTCTAACTGGAAAAATTGTTCTATGTTATGTGATTGTTATATTATCTCATTATCTTAGCGGTCCTGTAGTTGATCCAATCTTTGAAATGTTTGGAATATCTGAACCTGAAGATTTGGAAGATCCTACTCCAATAATTCTGGGAATTGTTATTTTTGGTGTTGCTATGACTAGTGTTGTAGTACTATTACTAAGAATGGATTGGAATCGTATACTTGGAAGTATCTTACCTTGGACTGTAGAAGATGACGATGAAGATCAAAAGTAGTCTTTTGAATTAATACTGAAATTCCACTCTTTTTCTTTTGCTTTTGAAATTCCAACCCGTGGTAATTTTTTTATTTTTTTAATTGATATTCCTTCACTAATGTAAATTGAAGAATTTTTTGTCACATCTATGTTATTTTCTTTCATTGAAATGTCCATGGCCATTGTTATCTTTGCAGGACCATTAGTAATCTTGTTCAAATCATCAATACCTCTGTTTTTGACCATTGTTTTAATGCCTTCTTGAGGAAAAATTCCTCGAATTAATACAGCTCCTGCATTCTGCCTTTTGCTTTTTGCTACTACGTTTAGCATAAAGTACATTCCATAAGTGAAATAAACATAAGACATGCCAACAGGACCAAACATCACCTTATTTCTCTCTGTCATTTTTGTTGATGCATGACTTGCAAGGTCATCTTTTCCTCTATATGCCTCTGTTTCTGTAATGATTCCTGATAATTTCTTACCTCTGATTTTCCTAGTTAGTGTTTTTCCAATGAGTTGTTTTGCTACCGTTACAGTTTCTCGTTCATAAAATTTTTTGTCTAAAATCATTTTCTTTTAATTATTGTAAGAACATCTTCATCAATTAAAACATGGTTTAGTCCTACTCTTTGACCTCCAAATTTTACACTTTTGCCCCAAACCAAACCAAATCTGAATTCTTTTTTCAAATTTCTATGAAGTTTATTACAAACGTCTGTCACTGTATTTCCTTTTCTCACAATAAGCGGTTCTTTAAAATCAGTTTCACCACCCTTTGGTCTAAGATAAATTCTAATGAATTCTAACTCGTTGTAAATTCTTTCTTTTAACTCATTGATGTTTTTATTTGAATCTGCAGATGTAGGTATAAAGTCAGTTTTTAGCTTCTTAGATACATCTTCTACAAATTTTTCATCTACTAGATCAATTTTATTTAAAATCGTAATTGCTTTTGCATATGTTTTATTTCCATTAATGAAATCTACTAGTTGCTCTGATTCTATGTCTTCTCTGATAACAACTCGTGCACTTGTATATCCATACACGTTAAGAATCTCTTTTAGTAATTTCTCAGACATTTTTTTTAATTTTACTTGTTGTGCTACTGCAATTCCTCCTGTAGTTGATTTTTCAATAACAATATCTGGGGGTGATTGATTTAGTCTGATTCCTATATTTCCTAATTCAGTTATCAGAACATCTTCATGATAGGGTTGAAAGACATCTAAAACTAGTAATACAATATCTGCACTTCTTGCAACAGAAAGAATTCTTTTTCCTAAACCTTTTCCAGTTGATGCTCCTTTGATAATTCCAGGTAAATCTAGAACCTGAATTCTTGCGCCTCTGTAATTCATTACTCCTGGCACAACTGTTAATGTAGTAAACTGAAATGCACCTACTGCTGATTTTGAACCTGTTAATCTATTCAGTAATGTGGATTTACCTACACTTGGCAATCCAATAAAAACAACTGTTGCGTCTCCTGTTCTTTTTACATCAAACCCATCTTGCTTTTTTGCACTTTTTTTGACCTGCTCTGCTTCTTGTTCTCTTTTTAATTTCGCAATTTTTGCTTTTAATAATCCGATATGATGTTCTGTTGCTTTGTTTAGCTGTGTTCTATGTATCTCATCTTGAATTGCTTTAATCTTCTCTGGAATTCCCATTGGTGTTCAATTTATTAAAAAATTAACTCAATATCAAAGGTTTCTAACGCTTTACTCATTAATGGTATCTGAAATGGAAAAACATTGTCAAAAAAAGTTCTCGCAGTAGATATTGATGGAACTATTACGTTAAACGGATTTGGAAAGATACACCTACAAGCACTAGAAAAATTGAGAAATCTAAAAAATGATGGACATCATGTAATTTTTGTTACAGGACGTTCCTCTGTTGAAGCATACCTTCTATCAATATTTGGGGGATTAACATTACTCGGAGTAGGTGAAAATGGCGGCTGCATAACCCATGGTGAAATTATGACTCATGAGATGATTGGTGATAAGAATGAATGCAAAAATGCTTTTTCTTATCTAAAAAAAACATTAGATGAAACAGTCGAAGAAAAACCTGTATTTCCTAGACTCACTGAAGTTGTGTTAGACAGAACTTTTGATATAAAAAATGCACAAACTATTCTGGATGAAGAAGGATTCAATGTAGGTCTATTCGATAGTGGTTTTGCTTATCATATCAATTCTAGAGGTGTCGACAAAGGATCTGGTTTGATAAAAGCACTTGAAATGCTAAATGCAGATTTGGAAGATACTATTGCATTAGGTGACAGTGAAACTGATGTACCTATGTTCAAAACTGTCAAAAATAATATTGCTGTAAACAATTCTATTCCTGAACTGAAAGAAATAGCTAAAATTGTCACTACAAAAAATTCAGGTGAAGGTCTATTGGAAGGCTTATCAATGATATCTGATGAATTTCTATAGTAAATGGTATTTTTAGAACTCCTTGAAAATATACGAAAGGAAACATCCAAAATTCTGGATTCTCAAAATTATGAACCTGTCTCATTTTCAGTTGAATCTGCAAAACCTGGATTTGGTGACATTACTTGTAATGTCTCATTTTTACTCTCAAAACAGCTCAAAAAAAGCCCTCAAGAGATATCTAACGAGATATCAAAACTTTACAAATTTGATAATATCCCACAAATCAAAAATGTCGAGTCACATCCTAGTGGATATCTGAATTTCAATATTGATTACACGCAATTTTCTAATCTGGTAATCAAATCTTCTCTACAAGAAAATTACGGTTCACTTGATATTGGACATAATGAAAAAATTGTTGTAGAGCACACGTCTGTAAATCCAAACAAAGCTTTGCACGTTGGACACATACGAAATGTAATCTTGGGAGATATTGTTTCTAAAATTCTTAGAAAAGGAAATTTTGATGTAAAGGTACTAAATTATGTTGATGATTCTGGCTTACAAGTTGCTGACATTATAGTTGGTTTCACAGAACTTGGATTCTCACAAGAACCATCTGGAAATGAAAAATTTGATCATTACTGTGGTGATACTGTTTATGTTAAAACCACTGAAAAATATGAAACTGATAAAAAATTAGAAGAAAAACGACATGAAATTCTAAAACAAATTGAAGATAGTTCTAGTGATATATCAAAAATGGCACAAACGATTACTCGAAAAGTATTGAATGAACAGCTAAAAACTGTATGGAATTTGGGTGTCTTCTATGACTGTCTTAATTTTGAATCTCAAATTATACATTCAAAACTATGGGAGAAAATATTTGAGAAATTAAAATCTGAAAACCAAATAAAATATGAAGAAGCAGGCGATAATGCTGGATGTTGGGTTATTCCTGCAGAAGGAGAGGATGATAAAATTCTAGTTCGTAGTAACGGAGTTGCAACATACATTGCAAAAGATATTCCATATGCAGCTTGGAAATTGGGATTAGTTGAAGATCCGTTTTCTTACAAAATTCACTCAACGCAAAAAAATGATCAAACACTTTATGAAACAACTTTGGATGAAATTCCTGATCATGATGACAATAAACTAAATCTGTCTGGTAACAAAGTGATCACTGTAATTGATAATAGACAAATTCGTTTGCAAAAAATAGTATCTGGCTTGATGGCAAAGTTCAAAGAAGAAGGTGCCTATACTCATCTTGGCTATGAATCTGTCACTTTAAGCGCTGATACTGTAAAATCATTAGGTAAATCGGTACAATCAATTTCTGAATCCGGCTCCAAATCCATGAAAGGCTATTCTGCACAAATGTCTGGACGCAAAGGATTGTACGTAAATGCCGATACCGTGCTTGAAACACTCACAAAACGTGTCTATGATGAATCAAAAAGCAGAAATGAA
This sequence comes from uncultured marine group I thaumarchaeote, assembly GCA_902552015.1. GTDB lineage: Archaea > Thermoproteota > Nitrososphaeria > Nitrososphaerales > Nitrosopumilaceae > Nitrosopelagicus. Next base: position 13,857 of record CACDFH010000003.1, read on the forward strand.
AATTTATCTGAATCTGAACTTCAAAATATTGCAAACATTGTTGCAGTTGGAACGATTCGTTATGAAATGATAAAACCTGATTTGGATAAAATAATCACATTTGATTTGAAAAACTCGCTTCGTCTGGAAGGCGATACCTGCAGTTACATTCAGTATTCATATGCACGTGCTTCTAGAATTCTTGAAAAAACAGAAACAAAACCAAACTTTGATTCTGGATTTGAATTGTTATCCTCTGAATATGAAAAAAATCTCATTAAAAAAATTGCAATGTTTGATGTACAGGTAAATGACTCTGTCAACAACTTTTCTCCTAAAGTGATTGCAAAATATTCTTATGAACTGGCAGTTACCTTTTCCTCATTTTATGAACATGTCAAAGTATTGAAATCTGAAACTCCTGAATTACTAAATGCCAGATTATGTCTTGTAGTTTCCTTCCAAAAAACTCTCAAATCTTCTTTAGGTTTACTTGGTATTGACGCACCTGAAAGAATGTAGTTAGTTTTTCTTCTCATCACTCTTGTATCTTTTTAGTAAGAATGCATGTTGCACAGAATACTTGTTTTCTTTAGCATCTTTTTTTAGCAATTCTGCATCCTTTAATCTTACTCCTTGTGCAGCTAAAAATGCATCATCTTCTCTACCTAATTCTTTGAATGCATTTGATTTTTCAATTGCGGCTCTAGAAAAATCTGGCATTATCTGTTGCACTGTATCATAATATGGAATAGATTCTTCATATCTGTGTAAATAACTCAAAGTTACGGCCATGTTCATTAGCGCATCTACGTTTGTTTTATCCAATTCCAATGCTAAATCATACAATGTTAACGCATTTTCATGATTTCCTGTTTTGTTTAATGCAATACCTTTTGTAACTAGCGCATCTACATCCTTATCATTTTTTGATAATAGAATTTCACAACATTCTAACACTTGATCATGTAGTTCTAGCTTTTCCAATGATAACATTTTATTTTTTACTGCATGTTCTTCGTTTGGGTCCTTTTCTAATGCCTTGTTAGCACATTTGATTGCATCTTCATACGCGCCTACAATATAGTACGCTGTACTTAGATTTTGTAAGGCAATTGGGTCATTTGGGTCCTTTTCTAGCAATTTTTGACAAAATTCTATGGCTGCATCAAACTTTTTTGCATCAAATAATTTCTTTAATTCTGTAACTGGATCAAGTAATGGTATGTCCTTCATTTACAATATCTCTGTAACTCGTGAATTTTTATACTATATCTTTTGTTAAATCGTATGGATACTCGTATCAACATAGCTGTAATTGTTGGTGTTGTATTTGTTTTAGCCTTTGCTGTAACTTTAACTCAATATGAAAATCAAGCTGTATCGCAAGATGCTGAATTTGAAATTAGTGATGAGTTAATGACTCACTGGATAGAAAAATATGATCCTTCACAAAACACTATCTCAGTTTCAGGTAGTGCAACTGCTTCTTCAGAACCAGATACATTAATTGTTGTTCTTGGTGTTGATTCCGAAGCAAAAACTGCAAATGAATCTTTGTCTCAAAATTCTAACTCATTAAACGCAGTAATCTCATCATTAACTAATTCTGGAATATCTGAAGATGACATTCAAACATCGAATTTTAGAATCTATCCGCTATATGATTTTTCAGATTCAAAAGATAAACAAATTCTAATTGGTTATCGTGTATCTAACATGCTGTCCATTCAAACTGATAAGATTGATTCGGCTGGAAACGTAATTGATATTGCAGTATCTTCTGGTGCAAACCGTGTTGATAATGTTTCATTTCAACTTTCAGATGAAAAATCACAAAAAATTAGTGATGATTTAATTGCCAATGCCATACTTGATGCAACACAAAAAGCAGAAAAGGCACTTGTTCCATTGAAACAACAAATTGTTGGAGTAAAGACTGTAGTTATTCATGACAATGTTATGCCATTTTATGGTAGTCCTATGCGGGCCTCATTTGATGGAATGGCAATGGAGTCTTCAATGAAATCTGCACCAATCATTTCTGGAGATGAAGAAATCAGAACTGATGTAAGTGTAGTTTTCTATATTGCACAGAAGTAATTATTCGCCTTGACCTTCAATCTTAGTTAGTGTCAAAGTAGAACGAATTTTTCCAATTTTACGTATTTTCCATGTGATGGTTTCTCGAATTTTATCAACTGATTCTGATGATATTTTTGCTATTATGTCATATGCGCCAAATGTTCCATGAACTTCTTGGACATCTTCAAATGTTTTCAGCTCTGAAATAATTTGTTCTTCTGAGCCTAGTTCGCAATTTATTAAAACAAATGCTTGAGCCATGGTGTCAATACATTCTCATTGCAGTTAAATTTTCTTTCCTAAATCTAATATACCTCATGATCTTCTGTCCTAACTTACAATGTTTGAAAATTTATGGCTAATTCCATTGGGTTTTGCAGCAGGTGTGTTGGGCTCCATCGTCGGACTAGGTGGTGGAATAATTGCAGTCCCTGCAATGACTTTTGCAGGATTTCCTCCTGCATTGGCTGCAAGTAACAGTCTTTTTGCGGCATTTAGTAATTCTGTTGCATCTACAGTATCTTATGCACGTCAAAAACGTGTAGAGTTTGGAATTGGAATAAAACTTGGGTTAATGTGCATTCCTGGTACAATCTTAGGTGCATTTGTTTCTGATATAATGACTCCTGTTGCATTTCAAATTCTATTTGCATTTGTATTGATAGCCTCTGCTGTTTACATTTTCATAAAGCGTGCAATCGATGAAAAACCATATAATAAAACTGCCATAATGATGGTTTTTTCTGCAGGTGCAAGCTTCTTTGCAGGAATTATTTCCAGTTTATTTGGTATTGGAGGAGGAATTGTATTTGTTCCATTAATGGTTATTGGAATAGGAATTCCTATGAGAAGGGCGGCTCCTACTGCACAGCTAATCTTGATGTTTGCATCTCTTAGTGGACTTTTAGTTCATTCTGCATTGGGACATCCTGATTACTTGCAAGCATTTTTCTTAGCACTTGGTGCATTTGCAGGAGGCTTGCTTGGAGCTAGATTATCCTTGGAAATCAAAGAACGAAAATTAAAAATTCTTGTAACTGTTGTTCTCTTAGCGGCTGCAGTAAAATTGATTATCGACTCGGTGGCTCTTTTTTAATTCTGTAAAGATTATTCTTTGATGTTAAAACTAATTCCCCATCTTCAAAGGTAGCCTCGAAATCAACACTAATCAAACCATATTCGTCATCGATATCTCTCTTATCTGAAATTGTATATTTGAGGCGTAAGACTTGGTCCGTATAAACTGGTCTTAGAAATCTAGTTTGTCTATTTTTCCATTCTTCGTCTCCATCTATCCCATACAGGACAATATAATTTCCATAAATCTGTCTTAATCTTGTAAACTCTCCTTCCATTCGTGAAATTATTGCTCTTCCTGAAATTACTCTATCTTCATCTTTTCCAGTATCTATCTCAAACATTGCATTTTTAATTCTTGAAAAACCAAGATATTCATCTAATTCTTTTTTTGAAATACTTGTTGTGGAAACAAAGGAATTTCCTATCTTTATTGTTTTGAATTTTTCCATTTCTTATCTAGATTCATCAGGACAGAAAATTACTTCTGCACTGGATCTTGAATCATCGGATATTAAATAATTCACAGCATCTGTAATTCTGGCATTGTTTGGTTCTTTTCCGTCTACTGTTCCTGCTAATACTAGGAATGCTCTGACATTTGATTTCAAAACATCGCTTAGTTCTTGGTTAACAGTTGTTGCAAATGGTCGTAGTGCACCTCTAAAAACTTCAACTTTAGCTCTTTCTCCGCCTCCTATCTTTTTTCCATATGGGAGGTCAGGACCGATTATTACAATACGTCCTTTTGCATCTTTGAAAAGTCTTGGATCTTCTGAACCATTAGGAACAAAAATTCCCATTGCATTTTGACTAACAGTAGCTGGAATGTTGATGAATTTGTCGGTTAAACTATCCCATTCACTTCTAGATAATTCTGTTAATTTCGATATTGCTGGAACTTTACCGGTAATGTGTATGAATACTTCAATATCTCCTTTTGATTTTGCAGTGTTAAACCATCTTGTAATTTCTTCGTTATTTGAAAAATCAATTACATGTGAATGGAATTTGTTTGAAATTGAATCTTGAATTTCTTTTGGACATTTGTCTGAAATGAAACAAATTGCTTGACCTCCGTTAGATTGTACATTGGTTGCAATTTCTTCGGCTTTCTTTGCATCTTCTTCATCTGTTGCATCAATTGTTAGCACTGCAATTTTTGATGAATAATCATATTGTTTCACAGTTTCTGGAACTGATGTTATGTGTGATCTTACTGGATAGAAAACTCTGTCACCTGGAATAATTTTTCCATTTAGAATTTTTGCCTGTTGATCATCTGCTAATGTTAAAACTGTTGTTGCAACTTGATCTTGTGATAAGAATTGTTGATCTGCAATCATTGTTGATGTATTCTTTTGAATTTTTTCTGCAATGCTTTGTACTTTATTGAGTAAATTGGTAAATGTTGATTCTTGTTTTCCTAATTTTTCTGCAGCGGCTTTAATTCCATTCTTGATTGTATCTTCGTCCTCTCCTAACAAACCTACAATTTCTTTATTTGCAGCCTCAACTTCTGTAGGTACTAAATCTTCAAATCCACTAACTCTAAGAAATTCCGATGCAGCTTTTGGATAAACTGTCTTGTAAATTCTGTCTGAGTGTACTGGACCTGGGTTTGTTCCAATTGAAATAATTCCTTTTTCAGTTAATTCCCATGACATTGCTTCAACTAATCTGTTCTTTGCACCTTGTGATGCTGTATATGGACCTCTGAATCTGTATGGTCTTTGTTCTAATGGTCTCTCTTCAGCAAAGAATGTTGAAATTGTAATAATTTTGCCACCTTCTTTCATTACCTTTAATGCTTGTACGGATGTCCAAAATGTTCCAGTTAGGTGTATGTCAACTGTGCTTCTGAAATCTTCTAATGGTGCATGTGAGAAACATGTAACCGGTCCTGAAACTCCGGCATTATTTACAATTACATCTACATTGATACCTTCATTTTTTAAAGCATCAAACATTTCTGTAACTGATTTTTCATCACTGACGTCTACTCCTGAAAATATCTTTACAAATCCATTTGAATTTTTTTCATTAATGATTTTTGTTAGCATTTCTGATGTACTCTCAAGAGGCTCCTTTCTTCTGCCTAAAATGATGACACTGGCTCCATTTTCTACGAATTTCTTTGCAACCGTCATTCCGATGCCGGTTCCACTGCCTGTGATTAAAACAACTTTATTTTCGAACTTCAATCTGCAAAAATTTTGTCAAAATTGCAATATTAATTGCTTGTCACTCGAGAATTATCTTTATTTGAGGGTAGTCTTGAAGATAGCTATTGCACGATACAGAACCTGATACATTTGTTATTCAATCAATGCCTGAAAAATTTTCAGAATTGCTAAAAGAGATCGCTATAGATTCAACTCCAAAAGAAATTGCAACTGATGATGTTGAACATGATGATTATTACAGTAGAGTGTTTTCACAAACTACTCGAATGGTTACAAACAAGGGCTGTCTTGACGTCACTGGAACTAACATTGATGTCATTCAGATTATACAGAAGGGATAGTTATGCAAGATCCAAATCCACTTCCTTGGGGCGCACAAGACCGTTTTCAGGCTCATTTCATTGTTAGAAAGCAAGCAGACAATTCTTTAGACCTTACAGCCAGAACTGTTCTAAACACCTCTGGTCACTTTGGTTCAAAAAAAGTCACTAAAGTTCAATGGGAAGGCGGAAAAATTGCTGACACATTAAACTCTGATTCCGTACTGAATGATCTTATTGCACAACAATCTGTTGATGATGCAACAATAACAATTGATCCTACCTCAAAAGGTGTCAGAATTTATGGAAAATGGAAAAATAGTTTTGAATTTAACGTATCAAAAGTTCAATTCGAAATATTTGACAAAATTGCTGGCCACGTAAAGAGTTTCTAAGCTTTCCACCAATCAAGTGCAACATAATCAACTTTATCTTTTCCAGATGGAATTGCCAAAATGAATTGTTTTTTTACACTTGATGCTAATCTTCCTGCTAAAACAATATCTGTCGATGTCATATTCTCATTTCTATTGTAAACTTGAACTAAAAACGGTGCATGATCAATTCCTGGTCCTTTTTGATATACTGCAAAATCACATCCGAACTTTATTCCGGGATTGACAATGTATCCTTTATCTCTAAAATCTTTGTACACTTGAAATTTTTTTTCAAAGTTATGGTGCTGCTCTTGACAAATATCAAGCATTTTTTTTGTAGTAATTTTCTTTTTGTTCTTATAGATTTGAATTTTAGATTTATTCATTAAGTAAAATCCTTCAATTAAATCTAAAATTAAAGGAACATTGATTTCATCTAATTTTGGTTTTGGAATTCCAATAGGTTTTCCATAATAACCTTGACTGAATAATTTTTTAGAATCATCTAAATTCCATACAATCAAACGATTTTCTAGTAATTCTGTTTTCAAAACTATAAACTCAATGCCAAAAGAATGAATGAATCTGATACTTCTTGACATTTGTCAGCCATTTCTTCAATTCCTTCTATTGTATCTTTCATCAATAGCATTTCACTTGTAGTAGAAATTTCAAGTGCTTTCAACACCATTTTTCTGTATTTGATATCAATTTCTCTTTCTAGTTTTTGTGTATCTTGTGCTAGTTCAATTGATTTTGCAGAATCTGAATTTAGACTTCTAATAATTTCATTTAATTTGTAAATCTCATCTACGACTAATTCAATTAATTCTGTTAAGTCTCCATCTAGTTTTGATGATTTTAGTGTGGTGGCTTTGATATTTGATAATTTGAATGCGATTCCTGTGATATATCCTGCAATTTCATCCATAGTATAGGCGGTATTTAGTAAATTTTCTCGATTTAAGATTAGGCCGCCAACATCAGCAACATCTCTTGTGATCTTTCTTCTTAAACTCTCTACTTCTTCTTCTAATGAAGCAATTTGCTCTAATGCATCTTTAATTCCTGCTTTGTCCTTTTTTACAATTAATTCTGGTAATTGTGAAAGACTTCTTCCTGCATTTAATATTCTATTAATTTCGTCTTGCAAAACTGCAACTGCTTTTCGTTTTGCTTGTACTTCTAATTCCCCACTGTACATAACAAGTAGCATAAATTTCGTACTGAATATTAAGGCTTGGTTAAATGAATTTAACCTATTCTTGATTTTCTGTCTTTTTTTGGACTTTGTATAATGCGATGACTTCCTCATCTGTTGAGGCATCTTCTGAATTTTTCTCAGTTCTGATTTTTCCTGTAAATTTCGGGAATCGTAATGCTAATCCTGTACCTTCTTTAATTTTACCCAATGCCGTTTTATGAATTGGGCTTTGAGTAATTTCTGATGCAACTATTTCTATAACTAATTCTGGCTCAAACCACACGTCTGCTTCCATTTCACTAACTATTCTTGGATTTTTTTTCAGAGTGACTTTAGGTGAAAGAATTTGGTATAGCTGATCTAAACTTTCATCTGTGAATCCTGTTCCAACTTTACAAATGCTTGGAAAGATATCTTCTTCGTCATTGTATGTAGATAGTAACAGCGTTCCATACTTGCCAGTTCGTCTACCTTTGCCAAAAAATGCGCCCACAACTACCAAATCAAGACTGTCTCCTAATTCATTTTGATATTCTCTTTTCAGCTTCAGCCAGTTACTTCCTCTTATTCCTGCTCTATACGTTGAATCCAGATGTTTCAGCATCAATCCTTCACATCCTGAATTTATTGAATTTTCTAAAACTTCTAACACTTGTTCTTCGCTTTCTATAACTGACATTGGAATCAGTCTGGCAAAATCATCTTGTTTGATAATTTTTTCCAATAACTCTCTTCTTTCTTCATATCTTATATCCATGCAATTTTTTCCATCAGAAAATAGCACATCAAAGAAATTAACTGTAATTGGATATTTTGTTACAGCTTCTTCAATTTCATATTTTCTTCTTCTATGCATTAATTCTTGAAATGGCAGAAAATCTCCTGAATTTGAATTCATGGCAACTACTTCTGCTTCTAAAATCACATCATCTGAAATAATTAATTTTGAAATTTTTTCAACAATGTCTGGATAATAAGATGTTATTATTTCTAAACTTCTTGAAAAAATTTCTATCTTATCTTTTTGTTTGTGAATTTGCGCTCTTTCTCCATCTAACTTGTACTCTGCTGCAAACTTTTCTTGAAATTTTTCAACCGTTTCTTCTCCACTCTTTATTCTATCTGCTAACATTGGCCTAATTGGACTAAATAATTTAATTTGAAACTTTTCAATTTCACTAATGCCTCCTGTTGAAATTACTTCTGCAACTTTTCCTAAATCGCTTGAAACGTTATACGCATTTTCTATAATTTCTCGATTTTCTTTTTTACCTGTAAATGCAATTGCTAGTGCATCCATGACTGTGTTTTCTGCAATACCTAGGCGTAGTGTTCCTAGTAAAATCTTCAAGATGAATTTTGATTCTTGAGGGGTTGCATCATTTAACATACTTGAAACATACTTCATTTTCATTTCTTGCGAACCTTTTCCTTCTAATTTTGAAATTTTGAATAATGTATCGTAAACCTTCTCTAAGGTAATTACTTCAGACGCAAATGTTGTTTGAATTTTTTGCTGCAAAATATTCTCTGCAGTTTGTCCTAAATCTCCGCCTTTGTTGTAATCGTCTTCAATTTTTTTTAATGGTATTCCTGATGATTTTGACATTGCTCTCATCACAAGTTTCTCTGCAATACCGAGCTCAACTCCTTCAAAGTTTGGTCGTAATTTTCCTTGTATCAGATAGATTGCTTTTGCAATCACATCTTCTGGAATTTCTTGTATTAATTTGACAAGAATGTCTGTTAGCTCTAGCCTTTTGCTTGTTGCTTCCATCTGTTGGAATGCATCTGAAATAATTGAAAATTTCATGTATTGTTTTATTTTTGTTTGTTTATTTGATTAACTTTTGTTCTAGATGTATCTGAACATGACTTTTTTTCGATCCTTTTTTACGTCTGATACTAGTGCAAAATTGTTTAACGGATATGCCTCTTTGTATTGTTTCATAAAACTCCATGCCACATCGTGATTTCTAAATTCTGTTCGTAATCCTGGCAAGATTGTTTCTTTTCCATCAATATCAAAAATTACTATTGAGTAATGTTTTGGTCTGTTATGTGGTCTTGCTTTTAGAAACCATGCAACTGCAAATGCAAATGCTGTAACTAAAATGAATCCTGCTCCTATGTCTTTGAACACTGGCCAGAAAATATCTGGAATAGTTTGTCCAAATAATTGAACTACAATATGTGAGAATGTCAATACTGCTGCAACTGTAATTGCAATTTTTGTTACACTTTGAGATAGGAATGAAAATTGAAATTCATATTTTGAAATCATATACAAACTACTACCACAACAATTGATTTAATCTTTGCTTAAAATATCTAAGATCTCTAGTCTGGATCTTCGTAATTTTCTTTTCTTTCACTAGTGTCTGATTTTGAATCCATTGGAACCATTTTTTCTTTGAGTCCTGTCATGACATCTTTGTATCCTTCTGCATATTCTAATTCATCTGGAACAAGTGTTGCTGGATGAATGAATCCTTGACTTCTTATTGCTAATGCTTTCTTTGTTGCTTGTTCTCTTACATAATCCCAATCAGGTGTTGAGAATCCATCAAATGGACCTGTAAACTTTCCATCATGCATGCTGAATACTAGTGATTGTACAATTGGAATACAGAAATTAATTGTTGCAGCAGAATTTAGTTTAACAGGCATTAAAGGCATGTTGTGACTTCCTCTTGTATTTCCTGCAACGTAATGTGGATTGTTGAAAACACTTCCTGCTTCTTCAGTTGCTGGGAACATTTTCTGTGTTCTTACAATACATACTGGATCATCTTTACCAACATAAGTTCCTGCAATGTTGTGTAGTCTGTCTGTTGATGCATCCATTATTGGTTCTCCATCTTTTGTTGTGATTGATGAAATGACGTATCTTCCTGGATACATTAAAGCAGCTTCTAAAACTGGTTTGTCTTGCCATAATGATAATTTTGCAATGCTTGCTTCTTCTACATCCATTATGTGAAAGTCAACACCTTTTGCAAGTGATTTGTTTACAATTAATCCTGTGTTACTTAATGCGTCTACAAACAATCTATACATTGGATAGTTAAAACATCCTGGTTCTGTTTTATCTGCAGCAAAAACTGTAAATGCTTCGTTAGCTCTTTCCTCAAATTCTAACTCTGCTACTCCTGGTCCCATTCCTTTTACGTTTCCTGAAAAAGAATCTTTCAACAAATCTTGACCTGCGCCATACAGTCCTTCTTTTTTTGCAACTGCGGTTCCTGCTTCAAATGCATCCCATGCTAACTTGTGAATTTTTTCATTGTCTACTCCGTGTGTGTGGCTCATGACAATGTGTACATCATCTCCACAATATCCGATATAATGATCAATCAATAGATCTGCTGAAGCGTTTACAGTATCTCTAACTGCTTGAATCAAATTGTCACTAGGTCTTGTATGTCCTCCAATACCTCCGACATCTGCTTTGATTACCGATACTGTAATTTTCATACTAACGATTTTTTCTTCTTTGATTTATAGTATATGCTAAGACTGCAAATTTATCGTGATCTAAAAATTTCAAAAAAACACAGAAAAAAATGCAAAAAATCAAAATGATTATAAAGCGGACTAGATACGAATTTTCTATGGCAGACAAACCACACCTGAACATGATTATCACAGGACACATTGATAATGGTAAATCCACAACAATGGGTCACTTTTTGATGGATCTTGGTGTAGTTGACCAAAGAACAATTGATGCTCATGCTGCTGAATCTGAGAAAACTGGAAAGGGTGATACTTTCAAGTACGCTTGGGTTATGGATAACATCAAAGACGAAAGAGAAAGAGGTATCACTATTGACCTTGCTTTCCAAAAATTCGAAACCCCAAAATTCAATTATACATTAATCGATGCTCCTGGACACAGAGACTTTATCAAAAACATGATTACTGGTGCTTCAGAAGCAGACTGTGCAGTCCTTGTACTTTCTGCAAAACCTGGTGAAACAGACACTGCAATCGCACCTGGTGGACAAGCACGTGAACACGCATTCTTACTAAAAACTCTCGGAGTTGGTCAAATCATTGTTGCAGTAAACAAAATGGATGACAGTAACTTTGCTGAAGATGCTTACAATGCAGCAGTAGAGAAAGGTAAAGGATTAATCAAATCATGTGGTTACAAACCAGATGAAGTACCATTCATCCCAGTATCTGGATGGAAAGGTGATAATTTAGTTAAAAAATCTGAGAACATGGGCTGGTATTCCGGTAAAACTCTCTTAGAAGCATTTGATGATTTCAAAGCACCTGAAAAACCAACAGGTAAACCACTAAGACTTCCAATTCAAGATGTTTATTCAATCACTGGTGTAGGAACCGTTCCAGTAGGACGTGTTGAGACTGGTGAAATGAAACCAGGACAAAAAATTGTTGTAATGCCATCAGGCGCACAAGGTGAGATTAAATCTATTGAATCCCATCATGCAGAACAACCAAGTGCTGAAGCAGGCGATAACATTGGTTTCAACTTGAGAGGAATTGAAAAGAAAGACATCAAACGTGGAGATGTATTAGGAACTCCTGACGCACCACCAGCAGTCGCAAAAGAATTCAAAGCACAAATTATCGTTATTCATCATCCAACTGCAATCGCACCAGGTTACACACCTGTAATGCATGCTCACACCGCACAAGTTGCAGCAACAATCACCGAGTTCCTAGGAAAAATTAATCCACAGACTGGTGCAATGGATGAAGAAAATCCAAAATTCCTAAAAGTTGGAGATTCTGCAATTGTTAAGATTAGACCTGTAAGACCAACACCAATTGAAACTTTCCAAGAATTCCCAGAAATGGGTAGATTTGCATTAAGAGACATGGGTGCAACAATTGCAGCCGGTGTTGTAAAAGAAATTACAGAAGCACACACACCTTAGAGAACGAGTCATTATGGCTCAAAATGCTCGCATTAAATTAACCAGCACAAGTCTTTTGAAGCTTGGTGGTGTCTGTGATGAAATTATGGGCATTGGTAAAAAAACTGGTGTTAAAGTAAAAGGCCCAACTCCACTTCCTGTTAAACGTCTTAATGTTGTCACTCGCAAATCCCCATGTGGAAGCGGAACTGAAACATATGAAAAATGGGAAATGCGTATGCACAGACGAATTATTGATCTAAATGCTGACGACAAAGCAATCAGACAGTTAATGCGCCTAAAGATTCCTGATGACGTCTACATTGAGTTATCTCTAAAATAACTTAGCCTTTTATTATGGAGTCTGTGATTAGCAACTATGTCTGAAGAGAATTTTGAAGAATCATTTTCTCAAGAAAAATTTGATGTATTTTACAAATGCATGAGATGTGGTCATGAAACCGCATTGGAAGAATTAGTAAGACTTCCTGAAATCAAATGCATCTGTGGTTTTAGAGTATTTACCAAGAAAAGACCTGGTTTGGTAAAAAACGTAAACGCTATCTAGATTCTATCCTTTTTGTAACTGTGCTTTCTTTGTAAATGAGTTCTCATATCTTCCATATTGGAAAAATTCTCTCCACATTCTTTACAATCGTACGGTAAATCTTTGAAATGTGTAATCTGAAGATGTTGCATTAATTCTTCTTGACTCTTAAATTTTAGATCACATTTGTCACATGGGATTCTTGCAAAAAGTTTCATTTCAACTGTTTTTTGCTTTTTGTTCGTCCCAGCATCTTCTGCATAGCTGACCTTTAATTTTCCATTCTGGTTTTGGGTTATATCTGATAAATCCCATTTTTTTATTACATATTACGCAAAATTCTTTTTTTGTTTTAAAATCGCCTTCCTTTTTATCAAAACAATCTTTACAAAGTAATCCTTTCATGTCCCATTGCCATCTAGGCTCCCACAAATCTGTAATCTTTCTTTGGGTTCCGCATGTGACACATTTTGCTTTGATGTTTGAATCATAAGATTCCTTCATCTTGTCCATGTAACAATCTCCACAAAGCGGTGATTCTACATACCATTCTTTTTTTGCCTTATGCTTGTGTTTTGTTTCCTTATTACAAACGGTGCAAATTGCTGGTTTTTTATTAAACAATCCCATACTAAATGGTAAAATGGAGATCTAATTAAATTATAAAATTAGAAAAAGAATTTTTTGATTTAGAGTTCTGATAGTAGTTTCTCTAAACCTTGACTAGAATTTAGCATGCCTTTTTTCTTGGCAATTTCTTCGATCTTTTTGTATTGCTCATTAGTAAAGCATACTGGCATTGAACGTTTTTCCATACTCAAACTGATTTTTCTTTTTGTTTTAAACCTTACCTTCTTTTTTCAATTATATTATGTACGTGTGATCCTATTGGTATGGCAAAAATGCGTCAGATCTTGGTAATTGGAAATAATGACAATGGCTGCACTCCTGAGCTTGAAAAAATTGCATATGATGCAGGAAAAGAAATTGCAGCATCTAATTCTGTATTGATTACTGGAGGTTTAGGTGGTGTCATGAAGGCTGCATCTCATGGAGCAAAAGATGGCGGCGGTTTAACAATTGGAATTATTCCTCAAGATGATTCTTCTCTTGCAAATGAATTTTGTGATATAGTAATTCCTTCTGGTATGGGATTATCTAGAGACTTTCTAAATGCATTATCTGCAGATGGTGTAATAGTTGTAGGTGGAGGCTCTGGAACCTTATCTGAAATATGTGCTGCATATATGTACAAAAAACCAATTGCAACTCTCAAAAACTCCGGTGGCATGGCCACAAAATATTCTGATCAATTTTTAGATCACAGAGAAAATGTGAAAATTGTTGGATTTGATTCTCCAAAAGAAGCCGTTGATTATATTTTAGAACAGATTAACTCATAGATTCTAGCAGTGGGTCTGGTTTGTAAAACTCACCATGTTCTTCTGCTAATTTGTTTAATTCATCTACAATATTTTTAATTCCAATTTCTTTTGCTGTTTCAAATAGTGGTTTTCTTAAACCCAGTCCGAGCTTGCATGCTTTTTCAATCTCTTCAATATCACTTGCACCGTTTGTAATTAACCATGCAGCATTATTCAGTATATTTGCAACAAGTTGAATAGGATTGCATTTTTCTGCTAATTCCTCAGATAGTTCAACTCTTTCGTATTTATCATCTGAATATTTGTAATAACCTTCTCCGGATTTTTGACCCAACTTTTTCTCATCAAACATTTTTTCAACTGTACTGTGTGGGTTGATTACTTTTTTATCTCGTAGATGCATTTCGACAGTTGCTTTGTGAATTACATCCATTCCTGTAAAATCAGCTAATTCAAAAATGCCCATAGGGAATCCAAGCTTGAATTTGACTGCAGAATCTATCTCTTCTAATGTTGCACCTGTTCTATCTTGTAGATAACATGCTTCGTGAACCATTGGAATGAATAATCTGTTTATGATAAATCCTGGAACGTCTTTTCTACATAACACTGCTTGTTTATTCACTGATTTTACAAACTCTTGAGTCATTTCAGTAATCTCATCGGAAGTTTTTTCTCCTGGAATTACCTCAACAAGTTTCATTAATTGTGGTGGATTGAAAAAATGAATTCCTATAAATTTCTCTGGACGTGATGTCGTATTTGCTATTTCTGTAATTGGTAATGTGCTGGTATTTGATGCAAAGACTACTTCTGGTTTTGCAGCCTTGTCTAATTCTGCATAAACTTGTTTTTTGAGATCCATTATTTCTGGAACTACCTCGATTACTAACTCTGCATCTTTTACTGCGTCATTCAAATCTACAATAGGTGTAATTCTTGAATAAATTGCATCTCCTTCTTCTTTTGAAATTTTCTCTTTTGTGACTAGTTTGTCTAAACTCCATTTTATTTTCTCCATGGCTTTGTCAAGAAATTCTTGTTTGATGTCACGTAGTACAACATTATATCCTGCAGTAGCAGAGACTTGGGCAATTCCATGTCCCATAACTCCTGAACCTAAAACTGTGATATTTTTTACTGACACGAACCACCTTTGAAAAACCATTATATCAATCCTAGTTTGAAATACTACATGGGATTATTTGGTAAAAAGAAAGAAGATAAGAAAAATAATACCAAATGTAAGGAATGTGGTTTAGAATTACATCAACCTGAAAGACTAGAACGCCACATGAAAAAAGCACATGGAAACGTCCCTGAGAAGAAACCAGAATTTAGCACCAAGGGTGGTGTTGAACAAGGTGGTATGTGGTAAAATTATTAATGCAAAATTTTTATGATTAT
Organism: uncultured marine group I thaumarchaeote; assembly: GCA_902552015.1. GTDB lineage: Archaea > Thermoproteota > Nitrososphaeria > Nitrososphaerales > Nitrosopumilaceae > Nitrosopelagicus. The sequence continues at coordinate 29,316 of CACDFH010000003.1, forward strand.
ACATTGGAGTTATCTGACGGTCAAAAATATGCAATAGTGTTTTTGGGTTCCTTGGCAGTTGCAGGTATTGTCCTAGGTACGCTAGTTTTCCCATTTTGGAACTTTATTCGTGAAGATATTACTGAAGAAGTTGAAATATTCAGTTCGGCAGATGGTAATTGCTATGTTGATACCCTGGATGGCATTCCAAAAACAATTGAGAACTGTAATCTTGAAAAGGGAACTACTGTTACTATTACATATGGACATGGATTGCCTTGGGCAAAAATTGTAACGCCTGGAGAATGAAATGGATTGCATTTTCTGTAAAATAGTATCAAAAGAAATTCCAACAAAAATTCTGTATGAGGATGAATACACAATTGCTTTCCTTGATGCATTTCCCGTTGCAAAAGGACATACGTTGGTAATTCCAAAACAACATTATGCAAAAATTCAGGATTTACCATCTGAAATAAATGAAAAATTGTTTAACACTGTGCATAAACTGATTCCTAAAGTTGATTCACTTCAAGGCTCAACTCTTGTGGCAATCCATAATGGAAAGGACAGTGGTCAGGAAATACCTCATGTTCATGTTCATTTGATACCTAGAAGCAAAAATGATTCTGCAGGCCCTGTACATTCTATGTTTAAAGATAAAATCGAATTATCTGATTCTGAGACTGATTCTTTGTATGACCAGTTAAAGATTGTCTAATATGGATAAACTCTTCTATTCTCGTCTAGATTGTCCACGATTATTGCTTTTGTAGGACAAGTTTCTGCAGCATTTATGATTTTTTGATTCTTTGCACCTTTTTTATTATACACTCTAGATTTTGGATTTGATTTTGTATTTTTATCGATTGTAAACACTTCTGGCGCAATCATTTCACAACTGCAGCATCCAATACACAGACTTTGATCAACGTCAACTTTTAATTCAAATTCCTTTCGTTTCTTTGTAAATCCTCTGTCTTCTGGTTGTTTTTCTGTCTGTTCATTAACTGTCTTTTCATATTTTTCCCAGAATTCACTTTCATATCTCTTCCACCATTCTTCATTGGCTTCAAAATCTTTTGTAAATTTTCCCCAGTCTGCTTCTGGCGTTTTTCCTTCTCCATCTTTTCCCCATTTTGTTCTCTTGTAGAATTTTCTGCTTGTTTGAGTATAGTCTGACTCTTCTGCAGTTGTTTCTCTAGGTTTTTGTTTTGAAGAATGTTTATTCTGATTTTTTAAAAAATGATATGCTTCTGTAACTGTTTTGAATTTTTTTTCACTTTCTGAATTTTTGTTCTTATCTGGATGATGTTGAAGTGCCAATTTTCTATATGCATATTTGACTTCTTCAAAATCTGAATTGTTACTAATCTCCAAAGCTTTGTAGGCCTGGCTTGAATTCATCATTTTACATTATCCTCAATATGTTAAAAACATGCTCTATTCTGTGATTTCATCTTCTTGTTTCCATGCTGGATCTACTATGCATAATACAATTAGATCATTTTCCCCATTGTTTTCTATAAATTGTCTAGACATTGGTGGCACAAAGATTGTTTCATTTTTCTTAACTGTTTTTTGTTCTTCTTCAATATGCATAATGCCACTTCCTTGTAAAATATAGTAGATTTCACTTGTCTTCATTTTATGTGGCTTTGAATTACTGCCAGGTTTTATTGTACAGTGTGCAAGGCTATATCGAATTGCATTGTCTGTATCATTTGGAGAAAAAATTTGTCTAATTTGTGTCCCTTCATTTCCTGAAAATGCATCTAAATTCTCAATTTCTTTAGTATTCATTTTACGGTAATTGTTCGGTTACGGTTGTTTTAAAATCTGATTCAAACCAAATTGTTTTTGGTTCTGATTTCTTCTTTGGAAATGAGTTTATTGCAACATGTGCAAAATCTTCATTTTTCTTTGTAGAGCCATGGGTGTGTAATCTTTTTGCAGGAATGTGTACACAATCACCCTTACTCAAATTCATACTCTCCATTTTTTTTATTTTGAATTTTTTTGAACCTGTGCCAATTTTCTTATACATTACTAAACTACCTTTGCCTTTAGTAACTATCAATGTTTGACCTGCGTCGTGAAAATGAAGTTTTGTACGTGCTCCATTTTTGAATGTTACATGATAAATTTTTTCTGTACTTGGCTTAATCTTTGCTGAAATATCTTTTGCAGCAATTTTTCCTGTGAAATAATTCACTTTAGCTTTTTTACTAGGAATGCCTGATTTTGTAAATAAATTCTCTTTTTGCATACTGTGAGTAATTTGGTGAGGTATATGAGTCATAGTTTGAATGATTTAAAAATACACAAATCTATTGTATGTAGTTCCAATGGCAAAAAATAATCCAAAAGTAAAAGTAATTTCATTAAAACCATTACTTGATCTTGATTCCGCTGAAGAAATGGTTGATTCACGTAAAGTAAAAACATTCCAAACATTACTTCACAAACCCAAAAAAAGTGAGATTCATCAACATTCACTTACATTACATTACGAATCAATTCTTCTCTTATCTGGAAAATATTCTGTTGATTTTATTCGTGATGCAGATCATACCTTACATGTTGATAAAGACGTACAAGAAGTAATCATATCTGATGAAGTTTTTCCTGTTAAACAAAAGCGTGGGGTTTTTAGTAAATTAGAACCTTCATTTAAAAATAAAATTAAGATACAGATGCAAGAACGTGTCATGCTCGAAAACACTGCTGATGTATCCTTTGATCATCATGGAAAAGAAATGAATCTTTCATACAATGATACGCTCAAATTATTAGAAAAACATCCTAAAAAAACAATCTATGAAAATAAGGATTCTATACGTCGACCTGAAATTACAGTAGAGTCTGCAAAACTAAAACTCATTACAAAATTAAAAAAACCTGCAGATTCTGGCATAAAATCCTCTGAAGAGACTTTTGAATTTAGAGATGTTCTGGAAATCTATGTGCCTATCTATGAAGCACGATTGATTGGTCCTAAAAAGAGAGTCAAAATTTTAAGAATTGATGCTGTTAGGAAAAAAGTTCTCTAGTTATTTTACCATTCTTTGGAACTCTGGGTCATCATAAAACTTCTGAAAAACTTTTTCCTTTCTTGCCCATAATTTGATTGTCTTTGATTGTTTTATTGCAACATTTAGCAAATCAAATGCTTCATTTACTTCATTCAGTGCGGCTTTACTTCTGGCTTTAGCATAAACTACATTCACATTTCCCTTATGTCTATCTAAAATTTTATCAAAAACTTCTATTGCTTTTTCATGTCTTTCTAATTCTGCTAACTCTATTCCTTTGTGAAATAATGAATCTAGATGTTGCGGATTTGCTCTATGAACGCTTTCAAAACAATTCAATGCAAGTTCATGTTTTCCCATTTTACCTAAAACAATCCCTTTGTAAAACCTTGGATTTGGTTTCTTTGGATCTTTCTCAATTGCTTCATCCAAAACTTTCAGTGATTCCTCATGTTCAAGTTTCTTATCCAATAGAACACCTTTGTTATAATATGCTGGTGCATAACTTGAATCCGCTTTGATTGCTTTTTCATAATATTCCATTGCTCCTTCCGGATCTCCGAGTTCTGCCATTGCAATACCTCGATTATTCAATGCTGCTGCATCATTTGGGTTTCTTTGTGTTATCATATCAAAACATGTTATTGCATCTGCATATTTTTTCAATTGATTTAATGCCAAACCCTGATTATACCATGCGTTAACATTCTCTGGATCAATTTTTGTGACTTTTTTAAATAATGAAACTGCTGCTTTTGGTTGATTTTTTTCTAAAAATGTCATTGCTTGATACATCAAGTCTTCTGGGTCTTCTTTTTTACCAAACAATCCCATGTTTTTTTAATATTATTCCTGCTTATAGCAATTACACTGCTTTGATTTGTGACGTATACATCCTATCAGTCTATGGTCTTTACATCCACAAATTATACACTTTTTCATCTTCTCATCTGTAATTGCGATTGACTACTAATCAATGAATCGCATAATGAATCTGTAATATTCATCCATCCCCTGTTATAATTTTGAGAAAAATAACTGTAAAAATAACCGAAAAAGATTATCTCGATTTTTTACTTGAAAGTAATGAACATGAAAATACTGTTGAAGAACAGATTACTGAAATCATACAATATTATGTTCTAATTAGACGAAGACGTGTAAAACTCAAACTAATCTCTAAAGAAACTTTAGATTCTCACATGTGATTATCTGCACTTTTTCTTGTGTTTTCTCAAGTCATCTGGATCTCTAAACTCTGTACCACAATTACGACACTTGACATCAATCCTTCTTGCATGTGCAATTTTCTCATGTTTTTTTAGTCTCTCTGCATCATGTAGTTCTAAGCCACATTTTTTACATTTTGTTACACTATCTTCTGATTTGGTGAAAAGTTTCATCGTATAATATAGTGATTAGATCTTAAAATGATTTTCCTTTTTCTTACTAATGATATTGTTTATTTTATCTATAGTATGAGAAGAAATCATGGATTTGAATAAAGTAGTGAAAATTGGTCTAATATCTGGAATTTCTATAATCGCAATAATTGCAATAACAAATACTGTTTTTCCATCAAACGCGATAAATCTGCATGAACAAGCATGCATGAGTCTTGCAAATCAAATGATTGAAAACATGGAAGAATCAAATTTTGACACTGAAAAATTTGCAAAAATGAATGATCTATTATTTTCTCGTATGACTAACGAACAATGCACTGATACTGAAGGCTGGAAAAAAATTGTCAGCTATAGCCCTGAAGATTAATTTGGTCTAAATCTTTCTGGCATCATTTCCAAAATTACTTTCCGAGATGGCTGTCTTTCTAATTTTTGACAAATTTTGTAAACACAATCCCCTATCATTGATGAATCTACATTTTTAACTTGAAATTTTTGGAAAATTTCTTCATCAGACATTTTTCCCATCTGTGAATCTATGTTAAACGCAATCTCAAGTGCCACAGGTTTTAATTTTGATTCATAATCGCTTTGTAAGATATCAATTTCTTTTTTCAGGTTATCCAATTTCTCCTCATCAGTTGTATTCTTTTTCTCCAGTTCCAATTTCTTTAATTTTTTAACAGTTTTTCCGCTATGATAGTCAAAACTAATGATTAACTCTCTTATCACACTGATCAAATCGAGAGTTTAGGATATAAGGTATATGAAATAATAACTACCATGCAAGTAAATGAAATTTTCAAATCAATTCAAGGCGAGGGTCCAAATTTTGGTAAACCTGCAATTTTTCTAAGGACTGCTCAATGTAATCTGAAATGCACCTGGTGTGATACAAAATACACCTGGGATTGGAAAAATTATGATTTTCAAAAGGAGGTAAAAGAAATGACAATTGATGAAGTTAAGGATGCAATATTAGATCTTGAGATTAAACACCTTGTAATTACTGGCGGTGAGCCATTACTACAACAAGATGATTTGGCTGATTTACTGTCTTTCCTAAAACCTGATTTTTATGTAGAAGTTGAAACTAATTGTACAATTCTACCAAACAAAATGCTAACTGATCTGATTGATCAATGGAATGTATCTCCAAAAACCCAAAACTCTGGAAATCCCTTGGAACTTTGTGAGAATAATGAATGTTATTACTTTTTTGCAAATCAAGAAAATTGTTTTTTCAAGTATGTTGTAGAAGATGAAACTGATATTCCAGAAATTAAAAAATTTGTTACAAAGTACAAAATTCCTGAAAAACGAGTACAATTAATGACTCAGGCATCTACAAAAGAGGAAATTTCTATGAAAGAAAAATCAATTTCTGAACTGGCCAAATTACATAATTTCTCATTTTCTCCGAGACTACACGTTGCAATGTGGGGCTCACAACGTGGAAAATGATTATAACCAGAGAAAATTAGGATTTTGAACATGGCAAAAATAAAAGCAGGAGATCTTGTCTTATTCTTTTACAACGATTCAAAAAAATGGTTATTGAAAATTTCTAAAAAAGAACAGTTTCATTCTCATATTGGAGTTATCAAACATGCTGATGCCATAGGAAAAGAATTTGGAAGTAGACTAATTACCAACAAAGACAAGTACGTCTATCTGCTAAAACCTACAATACATGATCATGTAATGAAAATGCAACACAGCACGCAAATTGTATATCCTAAAGATTTTGGTTACATTGCTGCTAGAATGGGCGTCCAATCTGGACAAAAAATAGTTGAAGTAGGAACTGGCAGTGGTTCGTTAACCACTTTTCTTGCTAGTATTGTTAATCCTCGTGGGCATGTGTACACTTTTGATGTTGAGCCAAAATTCATGGAAGTTGCAGAAAAAAATATCAAAAAAGCTGGAATGTCAAAATATGTCACTATGCATGAAATGAATTTGAAAAAATCTAAAAAATTGCCTTTGAAAGATATGGATTTGGCCATAATTGATCTTGGCGATCCTTGGGAAGTTTTACCACAAGTTAGAAAAATGTTGAAAAGTAGTGGAAGCGTAGCTGCAATTTGCCCTACCATGAATCAGCTTGAAAAATTATCTGTAGCATTTGTGGAAAATGAATTTACCGATATCGAATGTACTGAGCACATCCTTCGTCGAATTGAAGCCAGAGATGGAAAAACTAGACATTCCTATCAAGGAATTGGTCACACAACATATCTTGCAATAGCACGAAAAGTCCACTTTAATAATAAAAGAACAAAGAAAAAGTGAACTAATTGACTACAAAACTAACAAAAGAAATCATAGAAAAATTCATTCCATCGCGTGAGAATAATTCACGTAAAGGTGATAATGGTAAAGTCTTGATTGTCGGCGGTAGTTACATTTACCATGGCGCTCCTGTACTTTCATCACTTGCTGCATTGCGTTCTGGAAGTGATCTTGTTTACACATGTGTTCCAAAAATCAATGCATTTTCTACCCGTTCAATTTCTCCAGATCTGATAGTTATTCCAATGGCCGATTCAAAACTTACACGTGGAACTGTCAATAAAATGCTAGGACAAGTTCCAATTGATATTGATTCAGTTGCTATTGGCATGGGGCTTGCAATACAGGATATTGAAGCAATAAAACTACTTGTAAAATCATTACTTGATAGAAATGTACGTGTATCATTAGATGCAAGTTCTTTAGTTAAAGAAATACTTCCTGTAATTGAAGGACAAAATGTTGTTGTAACTCCACATTCAGGTGAATTCAAAAGAATATTTGGTGAATCATTAGAAACTGAAATGAATTCAAGAATTTCCACCTGTGAAAAATTTGCAAAAAACCATTCAATAACAATACTGCTTAAAGGTCAAGAAGATATCATAACTAATGGCGATTCAACTTACACAAATCCAACATCAACTCCGTGCATGACTGTTGGAGGTACTGGCGATGTCTTGTCTGGACTCACAGCTGGATTTTTGTCTAGAAATAAAAATATGATTGAATCTACAAGTGCTGCAACATTTGTTAATGGGGCTGCTGGTGAAATACTTCAAAAAGAATTTGGAAACCACATTGTTGCAAGTGATCTGATACCTGTCATACCTAAAGTTTTAAACTCATTTAATAATTAAAAATGAACTCTCAAAAACCAATTAAATTCATTGATAAAAATAAAAATTCACTTCTAAAGGATCTTCAAACATTAATTCATCAGCCAAGTATTTCTGCAAAAAACGAAGGAATCAAAGAATGTAGCATTTTAGTGTCAAAAATTCTAAAAAAATCAGGCATAAAATCAGAAATCTTACAACTTGGAAAAAATGCTGCCCCTCTAGTATATGGTGAGGTAAAATCAAAAAATAATCCAAACACCACTTTGTTATTTTACAATCATTATGACGTTCAGCCTGTAGAGCCTCTTGAGTTGTGGGATGATCCGCCTTTCAGCGGTAAAATTATTGGAAATAAAATTTTTGGACGTGGTGCATCAGACGATAAAGGTGAACTAATCACACGAATCAAAGCTGTGGAATCTTACTTGAAAACATATGGTGATGTCCCATGTAATGTAAAATTTGTAATTGAAGGTGAAGAAGAAAATGGAAGTGAAAACATTGGAGCTTATCTAAAAAAATACAAAAAGAAATTTTCATGTGATGGTGTTGTCTGGGAGTTTGGTTATGTTGATCAAAAAAATCGTCCTATAATCGGATTGGGCATGAAAGGATTGTTGTATGTGGAACTTACAGCAAAAGAATCTGTACGTGATGTACATTCTAGTTTTGCAGTAATCATCAAAAACCCTGCGTGGAGGTTAGTGCAGGCCCTAAATACAATGCGTGATGAAAATGGTAAAATCTTGATCAAAGGTTGGTATGATGATATCAAGCCTCTGACTAAAAATGACATCAAATTAATTCAAAAAGAGCCTTTTGATGCAGATGGTTTCAAAAAAGAATACGGCGTAAAAAATTTTGTTGGTAACAAGAATTCGCTTGATGCAAAGAAAGCGTTAGTATCTGGAGTAACATGTAACATTGCAGGTATAGATTCTGGTTATACTGGTGATGGTGCAAAGACAGTCTTACCAGGTAGTGCAAAAGTGAAAATTGACTTTAGATTGGTTCCAAACATGGATCCAAAAAAACTAATAAAATTACTACAAAAACATCTTCGCGATAATGGTTTTGGTGATATTACGATCAATGTTTTGAATGCAGAAGCAGCCGCAAGAACAAATCCAAATGAAAAAATTGTAAATACCGTTTGTGAAAGTACAAAAAAAATTTTTGGTGATTATGTTTTGAACATTTCTAACGCAGGAACTGGACCAATGCATGCGTTTACGCATATTTTGTCAGTACCGTGTATTTCTGTAGGTGCATCTTACATTTTTTGTCGAATGCATTCACCTAATGAATTTGCAAAAATCGATCTGTTACACAAAACAACTAAGAACATTTGTGTACTGCTAGAAAATTTTTCACGATCATAATTTACAAAATCTACTTGATTATTTTACACAATGTGTGTGAAAACATGTAACTTGTATAATATAACACCGAAGAGATCTCGGACAAGTTATGGCTATGTCTAAAGCTAAGAGAAGCGCAGCAGCTAAAAAAGCAGCACGCACTCGCAAAAGAAGAGCAGCAGCCGCAGCAGCAGCAGCTACAAAGAAGAGAGCTTCTGCAGCTCGCAAACGTAAGAGAGCAGCCGCAAAAGGCGGTGCAAAACGTAAAGCAGCTCCAAAACGCAAAGCAGCCCCAAAACGTAAGGCAGCAAAGCGTAAGGCAGCTCCAAAACGTAAAGCAGCAAAACGTAAAGCAACCGGAAAGAAAAAAGGCGGTGCAAAACGTAAAGCAGCTCCAAAACGTAAGGCAGCAAAACGTAAAGCAGCTCCAAAGCGTAAAGCAGCAAAGCGAAAAGCAGCCCCAAAACGTAAGGCAGCAAAACGCAAAGCAGCACCAAAACGTAAGGCAGCAAAACGTAAAGCTCCAAAACGACGTCGTCGTTAAACTGATCGAAAAATATGTCAGTAACGTTGACCGCGGTAACACGCTGATGCGTTCTCGGCAATTGACGATCTACCGTTTTTTAGATACCACCCTAACTAAGGGTATTCACAAATTTTTACTAATGCTTTTATTGTCTATTTTCAGAGTGTAGATATGAGTTACATGCCAGGCGCAACCGCTGTAGGTATTACATTTGATGAAGGTGTAGTATTTGCTAGTGAGAAACGAATTGCATATGGAAATTTCTTGGTTAGTAAATCTACAAAGAAAACTTTTCCGATAACTCCTAAAGTTGGAGCAACTTGTGCTGGTTTAGTAGCTGACATGCAATTACTATCATTACAAATTTCTGCTTTAGCAAAAATTAGAAAAATGGATTTGAAACGTGACATTCCACCAAACACAATTGCAAAAATGATGTCCAATATGATGTATGAAAGAAGATACTTCCCATTGTTAACTCAAGTAATTGTTGGAGGAATGACTGACAAACCTGTCATTTATACACTTGATCCTCTTGGTTCCGTACTCCCTGACGAATATGCTGCAGTTGGTACTGGTGCTGAAATGGCATTAGGTGTCTTAGACCCACAGTTCAAAGAAAACATGAATGAAAAAGATGCTGTAGATTTAGCTGTAAAAGCAGTACGTTCTGCAACAATGAGAGATTCATTCAGTGGTGATGGAATCGATGTTCTGGTAGTTAACAAAGATGGAATTAGCGAATTTACTGAAGATGTAAAGTAATCTATAGTGTTTTAGAAATTTCCCACGCTTTATCTGAAATATAGTGCAAGTTTTTCAATACCTCGCCCTTGTCCATATTATCTAATTCTGAACTGTCTACTATTGATTTTCCTACTGCCAAAAACTTGTTTTGTGATTCTTCAACTATGCATACAATATCATCCTTAGAAAATTCTGAAAATTTCTTAATCCCTGGTCTCATGAGATTTGCTCCTTTGCACATGAATCTCACTGCGCCCATATCCACTTGAACATGTGGAAATTTTTCTAATGTTGCAATCTCGCTAAGAAATGGAAGGTGCTCGTCTTTAATTTTCAAAATCTTAATCTCATCTCCCGTGATTAATTGAATTTCATTGTCAATTTCATACACTTTTAGATTTTTTACTTTAGGTAGAGTAATCTTCCATTTCTCTGAGACAATTTTTAGTAATTGTGTTGTCTCAGTCTTTGAAATTAGATTTGTTTTCAAGATTTTGTAATCTCTTTTCTTATATCTATCAGGTCTCTGAGTATGGAACTAGCAGTTTCTGTTCCTCCTGCACCTCTACCAATTATTGTTTGAGTACCTGAATGTTCTGATGTAAATGATATTGCGTTTAACGTTCCATTAACGCATAATGGGTCGTTAATCTTGATTTCTACTGGTGATACTGTCAATTCTTTGTTACATGAAGCGATTAATTTTACAGCAGAACCATTCTTTTCTGCATTTTTGATATCATTTGTGTTAACTTTACGTATGCCTTTTTTGATAATGTCTGGCATGGTAACTTTCATTCCCATTATCCAATTTGCCAAAATTACAAGTTTTGCAGCTGCATCTAATCCATCAAGATCAAGTGCCTCATCTGCTTCAACATATCCTTTTGACTTTGCATCCCTTAAAGCATCTTCAAATGACATTCCTTCTGCCATGTTTGTAAGTATGTAGTTGGTTGTACCATTAAGAATTCCTTGAAATGATAATATTTTTTCTCCTCGCAAACTATTTTTTGCATAATCTAAAATTGGAGTTCCGCCTCCAACTGTACCACTAAATCGTAACATAACTTGATTGTAATTAGCTAATTCCATTAATGATGGAAATGCAAGTGCTAGCGGTCCTTTGTTTACTGATATTACATGCATCTTTTTTTTCATTGCAGAAATAATGTGACTCATTCCCGGTTCTGCATCTTTGTAGTTACTTGCAGTAGTTTCAATTAAAACATCTGCATCAAAATTCTCAATGATTTCTTTTCCAGGAATCTGTTTTATTGATTTATCATAATTTCTTACTGTACCTGATTGTTTTTTGATTTTATTTAGTTTCTTTAAATCTAAACCGGTCTCATCATATGCACATCCTTTACTGTCAAAGACTCCTACAATTCGTGGTTTTAATCCAAATTTAGAATACAGATCATGTGTACGAGATTCTAATAGCTCCGAAAAGCTTTGTGCAACTACTCCAAATCCACATAGTATTATTCTCATAGTATCGTAAAATCAAGTCGATTATTTAATTTGACTTGTCTAATTTGAGAGATAATGAGTTGATACAGTATCTAAGTTTCGATGGAGCAGGACCATCATCAAATACATGTCCTAGATGTGATCCACATTTTTTACAATTAACTTCAACTCTAACCATTCCATAACTTCTGTCTTCTACATATTCAATTCGTTCATCATCTTCTGGTTTGAAAAAACTTGGCCATCCAGTACCTGAATCAAATTTTGTATCTGATGAAAATAATTCAATTCCACATCCTCTACATTTGTAAACTCCATCATCTTTACAATCCCAATACATTCCAGTAAACGCACGTTCTGTACCTTTCATTCTACAAACCTCGTACTCTTCGTCATTCAATTCTTTTTTCCATTCTTCTTCTGTTTTGAAAATTTTATCAGTCATTGTCTGTTTCTTTTCTCCTCTGTTCTTTTTTCTGACTCAAATCTTTCTAATTCATATTTATTCATATCTACAAATTTCATTATGTTGCTAAGTATTGGATGTTTTTTGTTAATTGCCTGATACATTTTTTGTGCAACAATTCTATAATCTCGATGTCCTTGTGGAACTGTTCTTAATTCAATCATGTGTACTGCTTCTCTCATATTCATTTTCATCATGTATGGATAATTATATCCAAAATTAACTACGTACTGTGCTTCTTCAGGAAATTTCTTTTGAATTTTTTTGAAAACAGTATCTGTATTATCCATACATTCTTTGAATTCTTTTTGCATTCCAAGATCCTTTACCTCTTGAGGCATATCATATCCATGGTGTGTTGTTAGTAGTTGTCTTTCCAATGTTAATGCTCTATGTCTGTGAAAATCTCGGAACATTCCAAAATTCGTGACTAAATCAAAGGTATATTCTGCCATTTCAAATGCACGTGATGGTCTATGTCTTCTATTTTTTCGTAAATTTGCCATTTCTAAAATAATCTTCTTTTTTCTACTAGTTGGAATCTTTTTAACTTGCTGTAAAATTTTTTCAAATGAAATTCCTGGAGATTGTTCATAAATTATTGCAGATATCACACTATTGATTACCTTATTTTCATTTTCATATTCGACAAGCTTTGCTACTTTTCCTTTGATTGGCGTGCCTGAAATCGAGGTTTTTGCCACATTTTGTGCTGATTTTTTCACACTGTTCAGATATTTCTGTAAAACTTTTCCATATTTGTCATCGGATCTTCTAACAAATGATTTGATTGTAGTATCTAATTCTTTTTTAATTTGTGATGCTAAATTATTTTCTTCTTTTAATTTTGATGCAAATAATATTGATAATAAATATTCGAATGCTCTACCGTTTCCAGTAACTCCTACATTTGTTAACGTTGATGCTGGAAGTAAACTTCGTAACGCATCAAGCGCTTTTGCTTTTGTTGCAGCATTGTATATTCTCATTGATGATTTTAGAACTGAATCATCATTTATGGCACTAAACTTTTTTTCTTTACCATCCTTGTCTTTGAATTTGTAATTGTTGATAGAATCTCTTTCTCTAATTAATTTTAACATAGGTTCTATGTTTTTTGAATACACTTCAAAATCTAAATTACATGCATCTATGTATTCGTCAGCAAATCTAGTTTTCATTATTGTTGGTTCGTATAGAAATTTGTATTTTCCTTTGACTTTTTTATCCCATGATACATAACGTGATGATTTTTCTAAATATGAAAATCCAATTCTTCTATCCTCAATTTTTTTAACAGCTATGTTTGTAAGTCCTTCAATTGCAATTTGTGCAATTCCTAGTTCTGCAACTGAATCGTCACCATATTCTAGTAAGACTCTATCGTAAAATTCTTCTCCACGGTTTTTATTTTTTAAAAATTCATCTAAGAAAATTTTTCTCATGCTTTTGTCTGTTCTACTATAACGTGACATCAGTGCTCCACGATCAACTTGTCGTGGTGTAATTACTGCAAAGACATTCTTATCAGAGTTTGAAAAATGTTTTTCTAAAATTTTTCTTTCATTCTTAGAAAATTCGGACAATAATATTATTTTTCATGATTGGTTTTATCTTTATCTTCTACTAATCTGAATTAGATCGGGTGATTTTGTTGGAAGATCAGTTGCTTTCTGTTGACCTTTAGCTTGCCAACGTGCTAAAACTTCTCTGAATGCTTTTTCCATTTCTTCATCTTCAAGATACATCAAAGTTGTAACCCATCTTCCTTTGGCCCCTTTTTCAGTTCCGACAGGTCCTCCAAGAGATTTCATCCAAAACTTTGATGGCAAAATCTTTAGAGCTTCATTGTCTGGGTCATCTTTCAATTTTTCCCAGTATTCTGATACAAATTTCATTATCTGTCCCAGCTCTTCTTTGTCAATCATATCATTTTTTTGTCAAATTACAATAATAAAATTACGATTAGTCGTGAATTTTTAATTTAGTTAATTTCTTTGTACTAAAATTGTCAACCTTGTTAACACTTGGTTGGTTATACGGATCTGTCAACTTCCATTCATGAGCAACTGTGAAGTTGAGATTATTGGAAAACCCGTAAAAGACATGTACGGTGCACCAATGGGCAAAATTTTAGGTACCTCAACTGATGTTGACGGTTCTATTCAAACAGTCGGCATCAATTGCGGCTCTGAAGGCTTAAAACAAATTGCTTTTGATCAACTTGTAGTTCAATCTGAAGTAGTAATTTTCATTCCAAAGTGGAGATTGGATTCACAACGTTTACTAAAACAAAAAGAACTTGTAATCCGACGTCTAAACGCATTGATGGAAATTGTCTCTGACAACGACAGCATGAAGTCTGATGCAGAAATAATTCACGAAAAGTACAACACTAAATTAATGACACTCCAACGTACTGAATTCGAAATTAGTTCTGAATTAGATAATAGAGTCGTCGAAATTGAAGAACAGGAAAAATCTGTCAAAGTTCTTTTGTTTGATGCAAAAGTTCAACTCAAAAGTAACGAAATTTCTCAGGAGACCTTCGATCATGTTCAAAGCGAAACAGACGAAATGCTTCAGCACATGAAACATGAGAAAGATGAGATTTCTAAAGTTAAATCCAGACTAGCAAATCTCTCTCTCGAAGATATGATTCCAGAGGTATCACCATCAGCGATGCCAGGAACTTATCTACCACAACCTTCTGAAGATGAGCCAACTGAGACTCGTTTGCCAGAACCTCCTAGCGCCGAGTCCTCATCTCAAAAGTCCTCTGAGACTCAAGTGATGACAATTCCTCCACAAGAACAAGTTTCAGCAGAACCTGAATCTGACTGGATTAAAAGAATGAATTCACAATAATCATTCAAAATTCTTAAAACATTCATTATTCAAATATCTATAATTGCATTCTGAAGAATTTAACATTGGTTTGGGGAATAATGATTCCTCGATAAGAGATGCTTCAAAAAAAGATTATATCTCTTTTTGGGATAACTGTGCAAAATCATTGTCTTGGTTTAAACCTTGGACTGAAACCTTACAGTGGAATCCGCCTTTTGCAAGATGGTTTGTAGGCGGACAAATTAACGCATCTTACAACACTTTGGATATCCATCAAGATACAAAATCTGAAAAACCTGCAATTCTATGGGAAGGTGAAGATGGAACTGATAGGAAAATTACATACAAGCAAATGTTTACAGAAGTCAAAAAACTTGCAAATGTTCTAAAATCTTTAGGCGTGGAAAAGGGAGACCGAGTCACAATTTATCTTCCAATGATACCTGAATTGCCTATTTCCATGTTAGCCTGTGCTCGAATTGGAGCAATTCATACTGTAGTATTTTCTGGATTCAGTTCAAAATCACTTTCTGACCGAGTTGAAGATTCTCAATCAAAAATAATTATCACTGCTGATGGCGGGTACAGAAAAGGCAAGATAATCAATCTCAAAGAAATTGTAGATGATTCTGCATCTTCTGTACAATTTGTGAAAAATGTCATTGTCTACCAGAGAACAGGTCAAAACATCCAATTGAATGAAAAAGATTTGCTTTGGCATGAGGTGATGCAAAATTCATCTGAAGAATGTGATGCTGAGATATTAGATAGTTCTGACTCATTATACATTTTGTACACTTCTGGTACTACTGGAAAACCTAAAGGAGTGTTACATGGGATTGGCGGTTATCTAACTCATCTTTATTCTACATACAAATGGGCATTTGACATAAAAGATTCTGATGTCTATTTTTGTACTGCAGATATAGGTTGGGTTACGGGTCATAGCTATGTTGTCTATGGTCCTTTACTGCATGGTGCAACTCAAGTAATGTATGAAGGTGCACCTGATCATCCTGATTCATCTAGAATGTGGGATATAATTCAGAAATATGGTGTTACAATTTTCTATACTACTCCAACTGCACTACGAATGTTAATGAAATTTGGTGACGATATTCCAAATTCATTTAATCTTTCAACTTTACGTTTACTTGGAACTGTTGGCGAACCAATTAATCCTGAAGTTTGGAAATGGTATTTCAATACAATTGGAAAAAAGAAATGTCCGATAATTGACACGTGGTGGCAAACTGAAACTGGTGGAATGCTAATCAGTCCTTTACCTGGCATTGAAACAATTCCTTTGAAACCTGGTTCTGCAACATTGCCTGTACCTGGATTAGATATTGAAGTCGTTGATGAAACTGGCAATGAAGTGGAACCTGAAACAAAAGGTTCACTGATAATTAAAACTCCTTGGCCAGGAATGTTACTTGGATTGTGGAAAGATAATGAAAAATACAAAGACGTCTATTGGTCAAAGTTTGAATCACTTTACTATCCTGGTGATTATGCCATAAAAGATTCTGATGGTTATTTGTGGTTGCTTGGTCGTTCTGATGACGTTCTAAAAGTTGCAGGTCATAGAATTGGAACTGCAGAGCTAGAAAGTAGCATTGTTTCTCATAATGATGTTGCAGAATCTGCAGTTTGTGGAATTCCTGATGAGGTAAAAGGTGAATCCATAATTGCTTTTGTCATGCTAAAAGAAAATATCAATACTTCTGAGGAACAACTTCGTTCTGAATTACGTGAAACTATTCGAACACAGATTGGTCCTATTGCAACTCCTAGCCAATTTTACTTTGTAAATAAACTTCCAAAAACTAGAAGTGGGAAAATTATGCGCAGATTGTTAAAAGCAATTGCAAAAAATGAAAAAATTGGTGATGTTAGTACGCTAGAAGATGGTGCTGCCGTAAATGAAATTCAATCTGCATTCCAAGAACTACAAAAAAATATTGAAAATCAGAAAAATAACTAGTAATCATCTAGAGTTGCTTCTTCGTCATCGTCATCATCTAATGCCACATTAGTCTGAAATGCTGCCCAAACTGTTGCTACTGCTTCAGATGTAACTTCTATTCCTTGTTCTTTACAAAACTTGATGAAATTTCTGCATTCACCATAAACATCTACGTCTTCTTCAAAACTCATAATCTTTCACGATTTTTAGGTTAGTTAATCTTTTTCTTCTTCTGGTTTGTCAGTCTCTTGATCTATTGATTCTGCATCTCTACTCATCTCTGGAATTATTTCTCGAAGATTTTCTATTGCACTTTTGATTTTTAAAACTGCAACTGACGCATCAACTTTTTCTTGATCATAATTATGACAAAATTTATCGATTCTCTCTAAAATTCCCTCTAATCGTTTGATATTCAACATCAAATTATGCTTGATATCGTCATTTTCTGTCATATCTGTATTGAATTGTTAGTTGATTTATACTTTAGACATTGGCCGTTCAGCAAGTCCATCAACACGAGATGGAATTGTTTGGTATTCGATATATTCCCAAACTGACCAATTGTTAAATTTGGTATAATGTCTTAATTAAAAGAACTGATCTAAGGTTTGACTTTTCTTCTCAAGACTTTTCTTCAATCTATTCATAGAAGTCTCTACTCTGTCTTTTGAGAAATCACGTTCCTCAGATAGATATTTCACAATTCCCTCGTAGTCTGTTTCTCCAAATTCAATTTTATCTATCTTGGCAACTTCTGGTTCAAGAAAAATTTTTCTTATTTGATCAAATGGTATATGTTCTAATTGTTCTTGAATTTGTGGAATGTCTTCTAATCTCTTATACTGTTTAATCATTTTGATGGCAGTCTTTGGTCCGACTCTTTCAAATCCGTCTGGATTAAAGTCTGTTCCAATTAATATTCCTGTATCTACCAGCTCTTCTCTTGTTAATCCCATGCTGTCAAGATTTTTTTGAAATTCAATCATCTCTGGCAAAACTTCAATGTAGGAATTTCTATTTGGAAGCTTTCTTCTTCCACTGTTTGTAAAATTTCTCACTAGTCTTTTTGCACCAAATAAAATCGAATCAAAATCTTGACTTGCTGATGCGTATGCTTGACCGGTAATTGTAAGGCTTGCAGCTGTTGCTTCTCCTTCTGATGGTGCTTGAATATGTGGTATGCCAAATAAATCTAATAATTTCTTTGAATCTTCTACCATCCCATCTCTCATTGATGTGGTTTGTTGTGCATATTTCCTTGCTTCTTCCATATCTCCTGAAGAAACTGCTTTTTCGTATTTCACAGTAGCCTCTTTTTTGATTTGTTTTCGTTTTTCTATCTCTGCAGATTTTAATGAAGGTGGCTTACCATCAAATACGTAAACTGGTTTAATTCCCATTGTAAGAAAATTTATGTTTCTAAATAACAATCCTGTAATATGACTTGTAACTCTTCCTTGCGAGTCTGTTAAATGAAGTCCTTCAGGTCCTCGGATAATTGCTAAAAATTGATAAATTGCATTGTAAGCATCAATTGCAACAACTTTGTTTGTAAATGCTTCAAGTTGTGTTTTCTCTCTGACTAGTAATGGTTTTAGATCTAATCCCATAGTAACTTTCAGTATTTGGTGCTTTTTTTGTTTACTGATTCGATTTTATACTAGAAATTCTTACTTTGCATGTCGGGATAGCCAAGCTTGGTCCAAGGCGGACGCCTCGAAATCTCAAAACAGGATAGCGTCTGTGCTCTGCACACGGGGGTTCAAATCCCTCTCCCGGCGCCTAATTTTTATAAAAATTGATATCATCCTTTTCCTCTGAAATATTGTGAGTGTAAAACAAGATGCTCTAGATGAATTAGTGACAGAACAGGAATTATTGTTAATGGACATGCTAAAAAATTGGAATGACATTAAAACTCGCCTTTCAAACATTGAACCGAATAACCCTATGAACGAAATGTTTGACAAAATGATTCAAGATTTAACAAAAATACAAAATCATACAAAAAATTACCGTACATTATTGGAAAAAATGACGCAAATCTATGATGAATTTGAAAAAGAATCTAAAGAATGGCATGAAAAATACGATAAATATGCCGATTGATGAAATTATTGATTATTTTTAAGATGATTCTTTTCTAACGTCTCGTTTTTTAATACCTTTGAAGTTAATTGTTTTATGGCCACATCAATTAACAAAATTCTAGTTCCACTTGATAACTCTAAAAATTCCTTTAGAGGTTTATCATCTGCAATTTATCTTGCAAAAAATTGTGATGCCAAAGTTATTGCATTACATGCAGTTTACGCACCTCCAAAAGGTGACTTTGACACTTCTGGAAAATTCAACAAAAATCACAAAAAACAACTAGATTCTATGATGAATATTGCAGAAAATCAATGCAAAAAGGCAGGAGTTGATTTTGATCAAAAAATTGTCTATGGAAATCCTGGTTACGAAATAGCTAAATTTGCAAATATGTCTCGAAACAAAATTGATATGGTTGTAATTGGATCAAGGGGACGAAGTTCTGCAAAAGAATTGTTCTTTGGAAGTACATCTCAATTTGTTTTACACAAGGCAAAACCTTCTGTATTAATCATAAAATAATCCACTAGTAAAAAAAGAGAGGAAAAAAAGGTCCTTCTCAATTTTGCCAAAAAACGGCATTTTCACTAATGGAACTATACTACGGTAAAATGATTATTAAATATTATCCAAAAATCATCCTATTGTTTTTCTGATTTGATTGGTTCTTTTTTCATCCATAATGTTTTATTTTTATGATCAATCAATGATATTCCCATTCCTGCTATTTGGTCTCTAATTTTATCTGCCTCTTCAAACTGTTTTTCTTCTCTTAATGCCTCTCTTTTGTTAATTAATTTGAAGACTGATTCAATTTCCTCGTCTGAAACTGTTTGAATTTTAATTCCTAGTACGTCTAACATGTATTCTAATACCGGCAATGCTTGCTCTGCAATTTTTTTAGTAATCTTTTCTTCTGCTGCAAGACTGTTTATTGTTTTTATCATGTTGAAAAACACAGATAATCCCAAAGATGTATTGAAATCATCATTTAATGCTGTATCAAATTTCTCTCTTGTTTCTCTAAGTAATGATGAAATATCTTCTGTTTCTTGTGTTTGTTCAGCTAATCTTAATTCATAATAGCACGTTTCTATTTGTCTTAATCTAATCAAATTTTCTTTCAAAAGATCTTCTGTGTAATCAATCGGTTTTGAATAGTGTCCTGAAATACAAAATAATCTTGCAACGTTTGGTCCCCATGAATCCAATACATGATTAATTGATTTGACATTTCCAACTGATTTTGACATTTTCTCACCGTTTATGGTAATCATTCCTGAATGCATCCAAATCTTTGCAAGCTGTTCTGAAGTAAATGATTCTGATTGTGCAATTTCATTTTCGTGATGTGGAAAAATCAAATCTCTTCCGCCACCATGTATTTCAAAATTTTTTCCAAGATACTTGGTACTCATTGCAGAACATTCTATATGCCAGCCCGGTCTGCCCTTGCCCCATGGGCTTTCCCAATTTGGTTGTCCTTCAGAAAATTTCCATAATGCAAAATCTAACGGACTTTCTTTTGCTTCGTCTACTCCTATTCTTGCACCGCTTTCAAGATCTTCTGTTTTCTTTTTCGATAGTTTTCCATATTCTGAAAATTTTGAAACTCTAAAGTACACTCCATTTTTGGAAACATAGGCAGATTCTTTGTCTACTAAATCCTGAATTAGATTTATCATATCGTCAATGTGTTCGGTTGCTTTTGGATAATTTGTTGCTCTTTTGATGTTTAATCTATCGGAATCTTCAAAGTATGTTTGAATGTACTTGCTTGATATTCCACTTGCAGATTCGCCTTGTTCTTTTGCACGATTAATTATTTTATCGTCTACATCGGTAAAATTTTGAATAAGCTCTACTTTGATGCCATTTGCTTCAAGAAATCTTCTTAATGTATCAAATACAATTATTGTTCTAGCATGTCCTATGTGTGATTGATCATAAACTGTTACTCCGCAAAGATAAATTCGTACTTTATCTGAAAACTCTAATTCTTTTTTTTCGTTTGTAAGTGTGTCAGAAATCTTCATTTGTTAATTACAGATATGGCGTATCATTTATCTTATTTGTATAAAAATAATCTCTATTCAAAGTGCATTTGGATTGATTCGTTTATGTTCACTTTTCTCATACATAGAATGGATCTTTTCAACTAGTGCTGTATCTATCTGAGATTCATTTGCTGTATCTTCCACTGACAATTTTTTATCTATCAAACAATGCAATATGACATCAATTTGCTCGTATTCCAAGCCAATTTCATGTTCTGCCTCGTGATTAGGCCATAAATGAGGACTACTTTTCTTTGTAATTATATTCTCATCAATTCCTAGATGTCTGGCTAGTTCTCTTACCTGTGTTTTGTATAATGAAACAATTGGTAGTACATCTGCTGCACCGTCTCCAAATTTTGTAAAATATCCGATGTTAAACTCACTTTTATCACTTGAACCTAGTGTAACTAAATTTTTTAAATTTGCATAATAGTATAATATGTTCATTCTAATTCTTGCTCGTAAGTTGCCTAACGCTCGGTCTTCTGGTTCTAATACCATGTTAAACTCCTTGTGTATTGAATTAATGTCAAGTAATTTGTAATCTAATCCCAAAGCATCTACTATTTTTATTGCATCGCTTGTTTCTGATTCTGGAGAAATTTTTGAATCCGGCATTATTACTGCAAGAGTTTTTTCTTTTACCGCATTATTGCACAAATATGCAATTACTGCTGAATCAATTCCGCCACTAAGACCGAAAATTATTCCGTTTGAATTAGTTTCTGCAATTTTTTGCTTTAATCCTTCTTGTATTCTTGTCGAAATACTACTATAATCTTGATTTGTTATTTTCTTTAAAATCTCTTGGTTCACAGGTTTTTCTTAAACTAATCTCATAAAAAGTCTACCAGAATTATGCATCGACATAAATGCCGTCATCTCTAACATCTACATCGTATTTTTTCAATTTGATGCCTTTTAGATAATCCATTAATTCTCCTGTCTTAATATTATAATGCCAAAAATGTAATGGACATTCTACAATATCTCCTTCAATTTTTCCTTCAGGTGCAATTGAACCATCTTGATGTTGACAAATACCATCTAGAGCATGAAATCCATCTTGATTAAAAACTGCAATCTTTTTACCATCTACATCAAACTCTTTACTTCTTCCGGTTTGAATTTCTCCTTTCTCTGCAACTTTAGTCCATGTCATCTATTGCTCTTGAAAATATCTGCTTTATTTACTTATTCTTACTACCAGCTTTCTGCATACTTTCTTTGTTCTTTTGTTAAAGTATCTATCTTGACATTCATAGCCTTTAGTGCGTCTACTGCAATTTGTCTATCAATTTCTTTTGGAACAATCATTGTTTTTGTGCCCATTTTTTTATGATTTTTTAAGATATACAATAATGATAAAATTTGATTTGAAAATGATTGTGCCATGACTTCCGGTGGATGCCCTTCTGCTGCAACTAAATTTGCCAATCTGCCTTTTCCGATAAGATAGATTTTCTTTCCATTTCTTAAGATACATTCATCAAGTGATGGTCTTACCTCTCTTACTGATTTTGATTTTTCTAAGAGGAATTTTGTATCAATTTCAACATCAAAATGTCCTACGTTTCCAACAACTGCTCCATCTTTCATTGCAAGAAGATGTTCTTTTCTAATTACACTAGTCATTCCTGTGGTTGTAATGAAAATCTGTCCTACTTTTGCAGCTTGAGACATTGGCATAACATCAAATCCATCCATATGTGCTTCTAATGCTTTAACTGGATCAACTTCTGTAACAATTACTTTTCCTCCCATTCCTCTAGATCTTTCTGCAACTCCTCTTCCGACCCATCCATAACCTACAACAACTATCTTTTTAGATGTAAACAATAATCCCATTGCTCTAAGATAACCATCAATTGTACTTTGGCCTGTACCATATCTATTGTCAAACATGTGTTTTGTATCTGCATCATTTACAATTATTACTGGATACTTTAGTTTGCCTTGCTTTTCCATTGCTCTTACTCTGGTAACTCCTGCAGTTGTTTCTTCAGTAGAACCTAAAACTTTGAGAGATTTGAATTTTTTATCAAAATGTACTTTGACATTCATGTCTGCTCCATCATCGCAGATTAAACTTGGTTTATGGCTTAGTACTTGTTCAATACACCAGTCATATTCTTTGTTGGTTTGTCCATTCCATGCATAAATGTGAATTCCTTGTGTTGCAAGAAATGCAGCGATATGATCCTGGGTGGTTAGCGGATTTCCTCCACAAACTGCAACATTTGCACCTAATTCTTTAGCGCCCATCACCAAAACTGATGTTTCTTTTGTAATATGGAGACAAAATGCTACTGTCACTCCTTTTAGTGGCTTTGATTTTTTTAATCGATTTAATGTATTATCTAAAATATCCATATGAGTTCGTGCCCATTCATATGCAGTTTTACCTTGTTTTGCTAATTTTGGGTTTTTTACCTTACTCAATACATTACAAAATTCAAAATCTCTTTAAAAACCATACTAACCTTAATAGTTAAAAAAAATGTAGACATTTCAAATGAACAAAAAAGCAATAATCACAAGTGCACTACCATATTCAAACGGTGAAATACATCTTGGTCATGTTGCATCTACTTATCTGCCTGCTGATGTCACCACTCGTTTCTTAAAACAAAATGGTGTTGAAGCCTATTACGTCTGTGCATCTGATGATTTTGGAACTCCTATACTAATACAATCTGAAAAATTAGGTAAAACTCCTGAGGAATATGTTGAACATTGGAATAAACGTGATTACGAAGATTTCACCGCTTTTGATATTGGATTTGACTTTTTCTACAAAACAAGTTCGGAAGAAAATATAGCATTTGTCCAAGATGTTTTCAAAAAAATTGAAAAAAATGGGCATATCTACGAAAAAGAAATTATCCAATCTTTTTGTACTTCTTGTGACAAATTCCTTCCAGACCGATTTGTAAAGGGCACTTGCCCATTTTGTAATGCTGAAGATCAATACTCTGATTTATGTGAAAAATGTGGGCGTATTCCTGAAGAAATTGACAATCCTCATTGTTCAATATGTGGTGAAACACCTGTACAAAAATCAACCAATCATTATTTCTTTAAACTGAAAAATTTTTCTGAATCACTTTTGGAATATCTTGAAAATGCTCCACATCTTCAAAAAGATGTAAAAAAATATGTTGAAAATTGGATTAAAGAAGGACTAGTTGATTGGGATATTACTCGAGATATTCCATGGGGAGTGCCTATTCCAATTCATGGATTAAAAGATAAAGTATTCTATGGTTGGTTTGATAATCATCTCGCGTACATTTCTTCTACGTTAAAATTTCTGAATGATAAAAATATTGATGGCAAAAGTTTTTGGAATGATGCTGACATTTATCATTTCATTGGTAAAGATATTGTTTATCATCATTATCTGTTTTTACCTGCAATGAGATTGGGGCTTGAAAAAGAATTCAAATTACCTGATTACATTCCAACTCGTGGTCATCTTACCCTTGAAGGCAAAAAAATATCGAAAAGCCGAAATTGGTATATCGGTCTAAAAGATTTCTTAGAAAAATTTCCTGCTGATTATTTACGGTTTTATCTTATATCCATAAACCCATATTCTCAAGATGATCTTAATTTTGATTGGGAACAATTTTCAACTAAGATTAATTCTGAATTAATTGGTAATTTGGGAAATTTGGTTAACCGTGCTCTTGGATTTACAAACAAAACTTTTGATGGTGTTGTTCCTGAGCCTGAAAAATTCGATGAAAAAGACTCCGAGTCTGAACAAAAAATAAAATCTCTTGCTGAAGATATTGGCAAACTAATGGAAGAAAATCATCTGGATCGTGCATTAAAACAACTAATGGAATTTTCTGCTCATTTCAACCAATACTTCCAACACAAGGAACCTTGGAAAAAAGGACCTGGAACTAACGCTTGCATATATCTATCTGTTAATGCTGTTCGTTCAATTGCAATATGCTTACATTCATTTTTACCAAAATCTTCACAAAAAATATGGTCTCAATTGGGATTGGATGGAAATGTTTCTGATGTACATTGGAATGAAATGTCTAATTTAGAATTGAAATCTGGTCATAAAATTGGAACTACTGAACCAATATTTTCAAAAATTGAACAATCTATAATAGACGAAGAACAATCTAAACTAGGAAACTAAAATGATTGGAAAAATATTTCCAAAAATATCTACTAGAGGATTCTATGATCTAAAAACCGGAAAAACTCTCAAAAACATCTCATATGAAGCATACCCAAAAACAAGTTTTGAAAAAATCTCTCAAAACTCTGAAATTGTTATCATGATTCATGGTTTAAGAAATAACAAATCTGGTGCGTTAGCAAAATATGTGATTGCAGAAAAACGCTTGAAAACTCTGAATTACAAATACGATGTTGTTGGGTATAGTTATGATTCTAACACTGCAGGCGTACAATACAAATCAACTGCACTTTCTGCATTGAAAGTAGGAGTCACAATTGCAAAAAAGAATGGAAAAAATCTTTCAAAATTCATCAAAGATTTAAAATCTAAGAATCCCTCGATAAAAATTCGCTTAATGGGTCATTCATTGGGCGCACAAGTAATACTATCTACTATAGAGCTACTTGCAAAAAACTCTCAAAACTCTGGAATTATTGAATCTGTACATCTATTCGGTGCATCAATTCCCGCAAATTCTTTATCACCAAAAATACATGGAAACAAGTTCCAAAAAATTGTAAATAAAAAAATCATCAATTACTATAGCCCATATGATGATGTTCTCAAAGCTGCTCATGATGAAAAATGGGTTGATTCGCCAATTGGTTATCGTGGCGCATTAGGAGGTACTTGTAAAAAATATCATCAAAAACAAGTTCGCCCTCAAAACCATAGATTCGCAAGTTATGCAAAAACGATAAAGTCGTTTCCTTAAATTAAAAAGAGAATATGCAATTTTAACACATTGCTTTTTCTTCGAGAATAAAGTATTTTGCGAGTTTAAGATATGTCTCACGTTCGAAGTCAGATATCTCTTCGTCACTACTATAGATTCTCTCAAACCAAGAAATTATGTTCTCGATATCTTTTGTAGAAAAAACTGTCATTTCTGGCATAATGTACTACTAATTTCACTGGTATTTCATAATTTTAGTGAAAAACTTTGTCGATCAGTGTTGCTAAAAATCCATTCTTTAAAGATCTTTAGTGGAGTAGAAGAGAGATGTTACTCTAAATACTGATGTCAAATGAACTCTCACTCCAAGGTGTATTACAAAATTTCTATTTAAAGATCTATTACGCTAATCGTTTAATCAAGTGATATCCGAATTGAGTTTTTACCGGTGGTGACATCTCTCCAATTTCTAAATTAAATGCCACGTCCTCAAATTCTTTGACCATCATTCCTTTTGTAAAATATCCTAAATCTCCGTCTTTTTTTCCACTAGGACATTTTGAAATATCTCTTGCAATTGCCCCGAATTTTTTTCCACTCTTAATTTCTTCATACAGTTTCATAGCTTCACTTTGTTTATCTACTAGAATGTGTGAACATTTTATTTTATTTGACATTATTTTTCAAAAATCCTCTCTCTTATTTGTGGAACGCGTTTGTATGCCATATCTCTAACTTGCATTTGATCCTGTGGTGTAGGGTTTCCTCCTTTCATTTGTGCAAGTGCTGCAACACCTAATCCCAAAATCTGGCCCATAATTAATCCAAAAACAAATTCTTTTGGATCTTTAATTTTCAAAATCTCATTACTAGCTTCTATCTCCTTGTAATATGCTTCTACATTCATGAGCGCCATTTCGATAGTCTGATCCACCATTCCTTGTAATTGTTCTTCGGCACTCATATTCTATACCTGTTTTTGATGAATAAATAAGTAATTGCATCAAGATATCTTTTAATTAAAGAATTCAAACATCACGATGTTGTTCAAATACTTTACAGTACAGACTGCCAATGAAGTTTTGCCTCTTGTTATACAAAAATATGATAATATCAAAAAACAAAAAATGGAAGTAATTAAAGCCGAACAGCAACTTCAGGTCACATTATCTGACAATAATACATTTGAAGAATATGTTGTGTTAAAACAAAAACTCAATGAAGAATTATCAAAATTCTATAAAACTATTGAAGAATTAGAAGAAATTGGAGTTGTCATGAAAGGATTAGATCAAGGCCTTCTAGATTTTCCCTCAAAAAGATTTGATGAGGAAGTTTGGCTTTGTTGGAAAGAAGGCGAAAAAGAAATAAAATTTTGGCACGAAAAAGATTCTGGATTTAATGGAAGAAAACCAATCAGTGTTGACACTGAATCATTAATCTAATGCTTTCTGTCTGGTTACGAGCAATACGTGTAAAATTTCTCTTAGCATCTGTTATTGCTGTCTCTCTTGGTTTATCTCTTGCATGGTATTCTGGTCATTCAATTGACATTATACATGCATTTTTGACATTTGCTGGAGTAATTTCTCTTCATGCTAGTGTAGATCTACTAAATGATTATTGGGATTTCAAGCGTGGTATTGATACTAAAACAAAGCGAACCAAAATGAGTGGTGGCACTGGTGTCTTACCTGAAGGACTATTAAAACCAAAATCGGTTTACATCGTTGGTATTGCATTTCTTATCTTAGGTGCAATTATTGGAATCTATTTTGTTATAATTTTTGGAATTACAATTGGATTGATTCTTGGATTTGCAATACTCTCTGTAATTTTTTATTCTACAAAGATTGTGAATTGGGGATTAGCCGAAGTATTTGTAACAATTAAGGGCACTTTGATTATAATTGGAACATATTTCATTCAGTCTCAAACTATTGATGATTTCACAATACTTGCAGGAATTGTGGTGGGAATTTTCTCTTCATTAGTTCTGTATGTGGCATCAATACCTGATCATGACATTGATAAAGAAAAAGGACGACGAACACTGATCATAATTTTTGGTAAAACAAATGCGGTTAAGACATTTCTAATATTTCCAATACTGGCATATGGAATCATAATTTATGGTGTGATTTCTGGATTATTTCCTATTTACAGCCTGATTGTTCTATTAGCTAAACCGTTCCTAATTCTGGCACTATTGCATTTGAAGGATTTTGAAAAGTCTGAAAATATTTTGATTAGTTCTATGACCAACACACTTTATTTTAGCAGAATTGCTGGTGCACTATTCATTATTTCATTTTTGATAGGATTTTAAGTAATGAAATGTTGTGTAATTTAGAATGATTTCTGGCTATGCAACAACTGAAGGTACAAAGTCTTTTTCTGAAAAATTCCTTACTGCAAATTATAATTCATTTCAAAATTTACATCTATCAAATGTTGGGATTGGAACATATCTTGGTGAACCTGATTCACAAACTGACGCGATAGTCAAAGATGCTGTAAAAAAATCAATTTTATCTGGAATTAATGTAATTGACACTGCAATAAATTATCGTGCTCAGAAATCTGAACGAAGTATAGGAATTGCATTATCTGAATTACTTGATGAGAATCTAATCAAAAGAGAAGAGATATTCATCTGTACAAAAAATGGCTATGTTACAAATGATGGAGATATTCAAGAAGATTTTATGCAATATATCATGCGTGAATTAGGTAAACCTGGAATTGTCAAAGAAGGAGATATCTCTTCAGGCTATCACTGCATGACTATTCCTTATCTTCAGGATCAGCTTGAGCGTAGTTTGAAAAATCTAAACCTTGAGTGTATTGATCTGATGTATCTTCATAATGCAGTTGAGGGTCATCCTGAAATGTCTAAATCGCAATTCTTAGAAAATTTGAAAAAAGTTTTTGAATTTTATGAAGAAAAACGCAAAGAAGGAAAAATTAGATTTTATGGTTTAGCAACGTGGGAGTGTTTTAGAGCCACTTTTGACAATGCGATGTTTCTTTCTTTAGAAGATGTGGTTAAACTTGCACAAGATGTAGGTGGAAACGAACATGGATTTAGATTCATACAACTACCTTTCAATTTACATTATGATCAAGCGATGCTTTTGAAAAACCAAATTGTGAATGGAACAAAAAAATCTATTTTAGATTCTGCAGTTGAATTAGGAATTGGAGTATTTACTAGTGTTCCATTGATGCAAGGACGACTTTTAGAATGGGCAAAATCAAAACCTCTTTTTGCAGACTCATCTCCGTCTGTAGGTCTTTTACAATTCATTCGTTCTACTCCTGGAGTTCTTGCACCATTAATTGGTCAAAAATCTAATACACATGTAGATGAAAATCTTCAAATCATGAAAATTAATTCAATGTTGCAGCCTGAATATGATGAATTTGTAAAAAAATTAGTTTCTTAATCAAACACAACATAACATGTTTTTCAATTTTTCAATTTGTATTGCATAATCGCAATTTTTACAAACAATCCAGTTTTTGGTTTTCATTAGCATTTCCAAACAGTTGTATTCAGTCATAAACAATTTCTGTTTTTTACATTCCGGACATACACCAAAAAGTTTTTTCATGTACTAGATTCCTTTTTTTCCATATAAGACATTCTTATGATTAATGAGTTCTACCTGTTTAGATAAATAGAAATACGACCCTAATTGCAAAAAACCATGAAAGTTACAGATCCTGTCTGTGGTCTTGAATTTGATGAGGATCTATCTGTAACTCATGATTACAATTCAAAAAAATATCATTTCTGTTGTGATGGATGCAAAAAAATCTTCATCAAAAAACCAAAAAAATGGTCAAAAAAATCTAAATGATTGGAAACTTACCGCACATTCTACAAAATCTAGAGTTTACACCAATTTCATAATTACAATCTGGACATCTATTATCTGAATCTGATTTTTTAACAGAATTTGATTTTCTAAAGCATTCGTAATAGTGCAATGATTCTTTAGTTCTGATATATACTCCGTCTTCTTCTAAAATTTTTGCCTTTTTTTGTGTAAAAATCTCGTCTGTAATTATTGTATTAAATAATCCTGTTAGATTATTTGTACCCGATCCGTCTTGCATAGGTGATTTTTCTCTCCACGTGATATTGTTTGGTAAATATTCCTCAAATGTTTCTCTTAGTATCCATTTTCCAAATTTTTTACCTTCTTTGGAATTAATTTTTTTTGAAACTGGTAACTCATCTGAAAATTTTATCATATCTTCATTCAAAAATGGTGTTTCAACTTCCATGTCCAATGATCTTGCAATATCTTTTGATGGAAAGTGCATGATTTTTTTAATTCGTTTTAGTTCATCTTCTATTTCATTATCTGATTTTTTTAAAAGAAAATTATATCCTCCAAAAACTTCATCTGCTCCATCTCCAGTGATTACAGAATTGACTCCTTTGTTTTTTAATGTGGTAAGGTAAATGTATGGCACAATTGAATTACGTATTTCTATGTCGTTAAAATTACCTAAAATTTTGATTGTTTCGTTAATTGAATCTAGTACTTCTTCCATGTTTACTTGAATTAATGATAATGACAATCCTACATGTTTGGCAATTATCTGTGCAAAAGTTAGATCTGTACCTAAGAAATCTTTGGTGATTATTGTCATTGTCTGTGGTTTTTGATCTTTCCGTAAGTGTGCCAATATACTACTATCTAATCCTCCTGATAGTGCAATCCAATCTGATTTACATTCTCTTACTGCATTTTCTAAAATCTCCATGCATTGTTTTGTTTCTGTGTTCATGTTCTAACCTAATGGTATTTCAAATAAAAATTTGTTAATTCATTAAGAGATAGTTTCAGCTAATTTCAGCCGAACTTATAAGGTAATTATGATAACACCATTCATGTTACTACCTGCAGAAATTGAATCAAAAACATTGATTCCTGCTTTACGTGCAATACTTGCAAAAAATTTAGCTGAGAAACATGAAGTTCGTGAAGATGAGATCTCAAAAATGTTAGGTGTTACACAAGCTGCAATTAGTAATTACATTCGTGGAACTCGTGGTGATCCTGAATTAATTAAAAAATTGGCTGCTGAGAAACAAGTATCTGAAATGATTGATGAGATAGCTACAGACCTATCCTCTGATATGGCTTATTCTCCTTCAAGTTTATCCAAATTCATCGGTCTTTGTAATTACATTAAAACAAGTCTCTTGATTTGTGACATTCACCACAATTTAGAATCTGATATCGATGAAGCAATATGTAAGGAATGTGAAAACATGCTTCTTAAAGGACCTGGTAGCGTCTACTAGTTCTTTATTACAACAATTTCTATATTTGAAATCATCTGTCCATCTTCTTCTGAAATAACACTATCCAACTTAATATCCTCAATCTTTGAATTTCCTTTTAACATATTTTCTGTTACGATATTTGCAACTGCTACTGCGTTTGGTATTAAATTTCCTTTAGCCATCAAAACAACTCTTTTGCTTGCTGATAATGCTGTTAAAACGTCTAATGCGCTTGCCATTACTGATTCATCTTTTACAAAAAAACTATCTTTATCTAGATTATTTTCTGATCGTTCAACTTCTTGTAATTCCATCTTAATTGTAATCTTCTTGAACTTCTTTTAAATTTTATAGACGAATCGTCTATTCTTTGAAATCAAATAATGGTATATTTTGATAATCGCCATTAGGTAATACACGTCTTATGGTAATTGGGATTACTCTTTCTTCAAGTTCTTTCATGGATATGTCTAATGAAGTTGCAGCGCTAACAGGTATGTCTATGAAAGGTGGTGCTCCTTGTGATAATTGTAATGCACGTGCTCCCATGATTCTTGCTTTTTCAAATCTTGTTAATGTTGGAGGGCCCATCAATATTTTTCCATCTGCTGATAATTCTATTGCTTCGTGATGTTCATCTACATCGATAATTTCTCTTTGTCTAATTGCTTCGCATTCTTTTTCCAAGTCTTCAAGTTCTTTATCAGTTAATTCTTTTTTACCTTCTTTGATTTTTCTATAATTTTCAATTGCTTTTTCCATTGTTGCATGAACGCTAACTTCTGCATCTGGATCAATTTCTTCAGTTTCTGGTGTGATTATTTCGTCTATTTTTGCTTCTTCAATAAGTGGAGCTGGTTCCTCCTCTTTTTCTTCGGTTGTAACTGGTGTTTCTTCAGGCTCTGACAAGTAAACTAATTGAAAAATGCCAATATATAATCCAAAGCTTACATTTCATTATGGACAGTGGATCTGTATCAAAATCTCAAGTAATTTTAGAAATAAATGGTAAAATCAAAATCAAATGTGAATTAAAACGACATCTTTCTCCTTCTTTAGTTGGTACGATTATCCGTTCATTGCCTGTAACTGGAACTATCCACATACTTGGCACAAGTGGCGTCTATGTTGAATCTCATATTGAATCTGGTGGAGAACGTACTAGAAACGAGTTCAAGAAAGGTGACATTGCTTTTCTATCGGTCGGACATGCATTTTGTTTTTTCCACAAAGATACCAAGGTTGGAAAAGATCTAACTCCGATAGGAAAAATTATTGATGGTGTAGATGAGTTACTAAAGGCTAATTCTGGTGATGAAGTGTCTATCTATTGTGATGCAGGCTGATAGATGTAATGGCCACTAAATCCGCCAACTTTCTTTACAGCGCCTTCTGCTAATGCTTTTTTAAGAAATGCATTTGCAGTTGAAATTTTTACATTTGCTTGTCTTGCTAAATCTTGAATTGTAATTGCTTTAGATGATTTAATTATTTTATTTGCTTCGTCTTCGTTGATAAATACGGCAACTTCTTTTTTCTCAGTATGATCTTTTTTGTCTTTTTTTGCCTTATCTTTTCCACCTTGTGATTTTTCACTTGATGAGACGGATTTGTTCTTACTACCCATAAATTTCCATCCATGATTCCTATTTATAAACGAACAAAAATTTTCTTTGTTTCAACTTTATTAACCGTTGAATTCTTGTAATGACAATGGGCATTGTTTCAAAAGGTTCTCCATGTAATGTCGAAGGCTGTGATGGAACCGCTGTACGTTCTCTTAATACAAAAAAAGTCGAAGATGCAGGATTTCGTTTAGATTCTTCTGGCAAGAAATCTGGATTGTGTAAAAAATGTTACAAAGAATGGAAAAAGGCAACAAAAGAAGACCGTTCTCTAGAACGTGCAAGATATGATAGAGGATAATTAAGGTCTACAATCTGTTAATGTGTATAGTTTTTGTTTAATCTGCTCTAATTCATTTTCATCATCAGTTTCCATTGCCGCCTCTTTCAGAGTCAGTAACATGTTCGTATTGAATGAATTTAGTGCAACTGAGCTTCCACCCGCAAGATTTTGTTCAATGCATGTCTCTATTTCTTGCAAAATTGAATTATTTTTTTGAACTTCCATGGTGATAGGACTTTCGATTGTGATGTTAGTTTGACTGAAAAAATATGCCGAAGATGAAAATCCAATTACTGCCACTGCTATCACTACAATTGGAAATATTTTTCCCATGAAATATTTGAAAAATAAGCACTTTTAATTTTTTACATATACCGAATCATTTAATTGAAAAAGATTTTTTTTATCAGTTATGGCTAAAAGAAAAGACGGAAAACATGCTCGATTTGCAGATCAAAAAGCTGCACGAAGAAAGGCAAATAAAAAATCTTAATCCAGGTTTATGTCTGATTTTTTCAAAATATCGGCAAATTTGTCTGGAACTTTGTTTGCAGAATCCTGCAAAGTCTTGTAATATTTGTCCAAGTTTTTGTAAATTCTTTTTTGTTCTCTTGACTGTTCATTTGATAACGCATAGAGTGCTAACAAAGGAAATGCAATGGTAGAGTCAGTATACACTGTAATCAAATCTTCATGCGAATCTTGTACTTTGCCCCAACTTTTTCCTTCTTGTAATGTTGCACCCGATAATCCTCCTGTATCTGGTCGTGCATCTGTAATTTGAATAATGTAATCTTGTCCTCCGTGATCTTTTCTTAAAATTTGATCTAACAGTGGACCTGTTTGCTGTGCAGTGTTCTTTGGAACACCTCCTCCAAGTTCTAAAATTCCTGACTTTTCTGAATTATAAACAATAGCTGCTTGTTCAATAATCTCTCTAACAAAATCTAAATTGAATGGCTTGTTTTTCAATCTGTGTACTGCCAAATTCATTGCAAGAGATGAATCTTTGAGTGTGGATACGTATACTGGAACATCTAGTTCATATGCAGTTGTAAGAAAACTCTTTTCTGGAAATTTTGATTTTTCTTTACTAATTTTTCCTAAAACATTACAAAATTCTGCAGTAGTGAAAGATTTTTCTGAAAATTCATCTTTGAACATTTTTTGAATTATATTATCTTCTAATTCTAATGTCTCGTAAAATTTCACATACACATCTCTAATTCTAACAATTTCTTTTTCATACAGTATGTTGTCATCAACTTCAAAATGACCTTGTTTTACAGGTAATCCCCATGCAAAATGATCCTCGTGGTAAACATTAGCACCTGTTGTAACAATCCAATCCACAAATCCTTTTTCTAAAAGTGTCTTGATAATGCCTCCAAATCCTACCGGTGTCATTGCACCTGCCACCGTTAAGCAGATGGTTGCGTTTTCATGTATCATTTTTTGATATAATTTTGCAGCTTCTCCTAGTTGTCTTGCATTAAATCCTGAATTTGCATAAATTTCAATTAATTCTTTTACTGTTGTATTAGAATCAAGTTTAATGTGAGGTATGTCTTTTCCGTCAAAGTGATGATGATTCACACAAAAATTTGTAATATAACTAAAATAAGCTTTTAGGATCTGAGGTTTCGTGAACCATCTTCATGGTCTGATTCACCAACGTGTTCTTTTACCATCTTTGTCACATTATCAATTACATCACATAGATGTACATCAACTTCGGTACTGAACATTAGTAATCCGTCCTTTCCACATGCCATGGTTATTCTGTTTACTTTTTCATATCTGGTCATGGCAAATTCAGGCTCGCCTATTTCTGCTGAAAATTGTTTTCTTGTTTTCCATCGCATAATTGCTTGGGTCATAGATTTTTTTGTTTGATCCTTATCAAAATGTCTGGCAGTACCATTTTGCATTTTCTCATAAACATCTCCGCTAAAAGAATTGTAGACTCCTACGTAACGGATCTTATCGTTTGAATCTAACAATGCATTACAAAGTTTAGCATAGTCCATAACAAAAGAGTTTCACAACTAAATGTGTTATAAGCTTTTCATTTGTTTTAATACGTTAAACTGTAATTCAAAATATGAAATTTGTTGATGTGCCTGACTCAAATAGAATTGAGAGTGGCCCTGATAATAGAACGGTGATCTTTTCTGATGGAAAAATAACGCAAGATGGTGTTGAAATTAAGAAAATTGAATTATTAGAATATAAAATTAAAGCAGACCAAAATTTAGGTCAATATTCAATCATTACTGCATTAGTTGATACGGATCAAGGCCTAATAGAAATTCTTTATGATGAAGGGTATAGGGGTGATGATGCATTAACTGATTCTGCAAACATGCTTGTACAAAATCTAGGCTTGTCAGGATTGATACTTCGAAGCTTAATTTCATTAAAAAATAAACTGGGAAAAATTGAAGAGTAAAAACTATCATTACAAATTATCTGATGATGATAAAAAACCAAAATGTGCATTGTGTGAGAGTGAATGTGCATACTATTGTAACATGAATGATCTCTATTACTGTGAAAAACATGTGATAGGGCACGATGAAAATGAATCTTGATTGTTTAATACATAGTGGTTTTACCTCTTAACGTTGGACGACAATTTTAGGAACGAGTGTATCGATAAGATTGCACTCAAAATATCTGAAGAAAAGATTTCAACAGATGAACCTTCACCTGAAACTCTAGTGTATTTGCAAAAATATGCAATTACTTTGGGTGTAGATATCTCAAATACTGAAGAAGTAGTCAATGAAGCATTTTTGTATATTGCAATGAAAAATGCAAAAGATATTGATCCTTTAACTAAAGGTGATGAGTTTGGTGCAGGATTCAGTTAACTGTTTAATGATTTGAATTTTTTTATTGCTTCTTTTGCTATCTCTTCTGCACTTTTTTCATTAAATTTTGTAGGGTCATCATTGGCAAAATGCTCATGATCTTTGTCTTTCTTTTCTTTCATGATATGGTATATCCTCTAAGTAAATTATAAGTTGTGGCAAACATTCCAGTCATTATGCGAATACTACAACTTCATTGTGATAATATCTCGTATGAAGCAACAAAAAAAGAGATAAAATCTGCTGAAGATATTGAACCTAAACCTGTTTCAATTGATGAAGTTGTAGTCTGTTTTGTTGCCGTAGAAAACGGTGATGACAATGATGTGGGGCTGGATGCAATCTCTCAAATTAAAGAATCAATGCAAAAAATTGGATGTAAAAAATTATTGTTATATCCTTATGCTCACTTGAGTTCTGACTTGGCCGCTCCTTCTACTGCATTATCTATTTTGAAACTAATGGAATCTGAATCTCAAGACTTGGAAGTTAGTCGCGCCCCATTTGGTTGGACTAAATCATATAATGTCAAAGTAAAAGGTCATCCGTTAGCTGAAAGTTCCAAAGTGATTACAGCTGGTGATAAAAAAGAAAAAACTTCTACTGCATTGGAATCTGAATCAAAAATCAAATCTTATTGGTTTATTTTATCTCCCGACGGTTCTATGACTGAATTTGACAAGTTTAATTTCTCTAAACATAAAAAATTAGAAAAACTTGCAAAATATGAATCTGATAAAAACCGAAATGTTGACGAACCTCCTCCACATGTCGCTTTAATGAAAAAACTTGCAATTGCTGATTATGAATCCGCATCTGATCATGGAAATATGAGATTTTTTCCAAACGGTCGTTTGATAAAATCTCTCTTAGAACAGTATGTGACAAATAAGGTAAAAGACTATGGGGGCTATGAGGTAGAGACTCCAATCATGTATGACTCACATCATCCTAGCATGGAGAGTTATTTTAACAGATTTCCTGCAAGGCAATACAACATTGATGCAGATGGAAAACAACTATTCTTAAGATTTGCAGCCTGCTTTGGACAATTTTTGATAGCACATGACATGCAAATATCTTACAAAAATTTACCATACAGACTCTATGAAATGACTCGATATAGCTTTAGACGTGAACAGTCTGGAGAATTGGTAGGTCTTAGAAGACTAAGAGCATTCACAATGCCTGACTGTCATGCATTTTGTAAAGACATTCCACAAGCTATAGAGGAGTTTAGAACTCGTTTTGATTTGTCTAGAGATGTTTTGAAAAATGTTGGAATTGAAAATGATGATTATGAAATGGCTATAAGATTTACAGAAGATTTCTACAATGAAAATAAAGAACTAATCACAGAAATTGTCAAAAAATTAGATAAACCTGTACTTGTTGAAATGTGGAAAGAACGATTCTTTTACTTTGTTTTAAAATGGGAATTCAACTATATTGATAATTTAGGAAAAGCTTCTGCACTATCTACTGATCAAATTGATGTTGAAAATGGAAATAGGTATGGAATTGAATTTGTTGATGAAAATAATAAGACAATCAATCCTATCATTTTGCATAATTCTCCAAGTGGCGCAATTGAGCGTGTGATATACGCTCTACTTGAAAAATGTGCTAAAGACGCAAAGGAAGGTCGAAAACCAATGTTTCCTCTTTGGCTTGCACCCACACAAGTTCGTATAATTCCGTTGAAAGATGAGTTTATGGAATTTTCACAAAATCTATTTGATAAATTAACTGAAAAAAATATTCGTGTTGACATTGATGATAGAAATGAATCGATTGGAAAGAGAATACGTGAATCTGAAAAGGAATGGATTCGTTATGTACTTGTAATTGGAGACAAAGAGGTTAATTCTGAAAATCTTAGTGTTCGTGATAGAACTCAAAGTGATGTACGGGATATTCCATTTGATGATTTTATTAATGAAATACAGACTCAAAACCAAGGAAAACCAAATTCAACTCTAAACCTACCACCACTTCTATCAAAAAGGCCTATCATACAGGTCTGATGAACAACTTATCTTTCCTTCTTTGTGGTTAAATAGAAATTCTGTGAACGTAGTATATGCATGGAAAGTTACTAATTTGTACTGATTGTGGCGAATCTCATCAACTTTGTTTATGCAATGACTCTCCATGTCAGACTGACTAACTAGGTATTACTTTATTTTAAAGTGAATTAAAATCTGTATAATGAGTTACGCTGATTTGTATTTGACCAGTTCTCCAAAAATTATATCTCCTGCAGATGATTCTGAACCTGTAGCCACCTTATTCGGAATTCCATTTGATTCGACTCATTCATACAAACCTGGATGTCGTTTTGGTCCTGATGCAATACGTGATGCGTTTAACAATATTGAAATTTTTATGCCAGAATTTGGAGTAGATTTAGAACAAGTTAACATAAAGGACTTGGGCAATATGGAACACACAGTTGTTGCTCAAAATATGATTGACATGGTTAGAAAAACCACTGGTGAATTAAAGGACACATCAAATCAATTAATTATTCTTGGCGGTGAACACTCTCTTACCTATGGTAGTTACTTGAGCTATCCTAAAGATACTGGATATGTAGTATTTGATGCACATTATGATTTACGAGATGAATATGCTGGGACTAAACTAAGTCATGCTGCATATTTGCGAAGAATTGTTGAAGAAAGAGGACCTGAAAATATTATTCATGTTGGTGCTCGTGCATTTGTTAAAGAAGAATTAGAGTTTCTTACCGAAAATAGCATTCAAACTATTTCTGATGCTGAAATTAGATCTGGAAATGGTCCAAAATTATTAGAACAATTGACTGAGAAATTTGAAAATCTCTATGTTAGTATTGATTTGGATGTTTTAGATCCTGCTTTTGCTCCTGGTGTCGGCAATCCGGAAGCTATTGGAATTACTTCCCGTGAATTACATGACATGATAGTTGCTTTGAAAAATAAAACAATTAAGGCTGCTGACATTGTTGAATTAAATCCGATGTTTGATAATGGTTCTACTTCTTCTTTAGCAGCTAGAATGATTTCGATTATAATTTCAATGAATCTTAAGTGAGGAAATGTTTTGTTAAACAATTTACGTGATTCTTTAAAACCTATACTACAAAAAATTGGAAAATCTTTTGCAGCTACTGGATTATCTCCAAATGTATTTACTGGTATTGGTCTTGCACTTGCATTTGTTGCATCAATAATTTATGGAATTGGATATGAATTTTCATTAATCTTTGGCGGTATTGCATTGTTAGCATCTGGATTTTTTGATATTGTAGATGGACAAGTTGCTCGTTATGCAAATAAGGTGTCAAAATCTGGAGGATTTTTAGATTCTATATTTGATAAAATTGCAGAAGTTGCAATATTTTTTGGAATCTTAATTGGAAATTACACAGAACCATATCTGGTTTTTACAGCAATCACTCTGTCATTATTGGTTAGCTATGCTCGTGCAAAGGCTGACGCTGCAGGAATTAAAATGCAGGGGATTGGAATTGGTGAACGTGCAGAAAGGTTACTAGTTATTGCCATAATTGGAATGATTGGTTTTATGGAAATTGCAGTAATAATTGTAATAATTATAGCAGCAATTACTCTTGCACAAAGAATCTCTGTCTTAATGAAAAATAAATAATCATCCACGAAGTTTTGTATGTTTTCGTCTTTGGTCTGCTGAACGGATCTTTAGAACCTTGAAGTGTATTGCACATGATATACAATACCATTTAGTTATTTTTGGTGCAGCAATGTATGCCCCTTGTGCTCGTAATTCTTTTGCTAGTTGGTGTTCTACCAAACTTAAACGTGAGGTAACTTTTTTTGCTTTGTCTTTTGGAACTGTTGCTGCGCAGTTGACACATTGGATTGTACCTGATGCGCCTTTACCGCCTTTTCGTCTACCTCTGCTTGCACGTTTTGATGGCATGTTGGAAATTCAAATCTTCGATATATAAATGCGATATTCTCGATAAAAAAACAATTTAAAGATCAATGGCAATTACGAGTTATGACTGGTCTGTGTGAGAAATGTCTCACTTCCAACGTTGAAGTAAAATTCATCAAAGGAAAAACACTCTGTTCTAATTGCGCAAATAAGGATTCAAATAAGTAGTATAAAATACAATTTTTGCGAATTATGAAAGTTGGAATATTTTCTCATTGTACCATGGATACAATTATTTATGAAAATGAACAATATGATGCTCCGGGCGGTCCTGCTAGTTATTGTTCTATAACTGCAAAAAAACAGAAACATGATGTAAATCTGTATACAAAATTTGGTGCAAATTATCCTTTGGAGGAATTTTTTAATGAAAATAAAATTAACATGCATGATGCATTATCTTCAAAAGATACTACAAAATTTAGAATAGAACTGAATAATTCAGACAGAAAACTTTTCGTTGAAAATATGTGTGATAATATTGATTTTATAGAAAACAATGATGATGGAACAATAATTAGTCCTGTATTTGATGAAATCTCTTTAGACACATATTCGCAAATTAAAAATTCTGATAATTTCACTTTTCTCGATCCTCAGGGATTTCTTAGAGAGAAAAATTCAGATAATGAGGTCTCTCTAAAAAGAACTTCACTGGATCTTGCAAATATTGATGCGATTAAAATGAATCCTGATGAACTGTTTGCATTAACTGGTCTATCTGGATATGATGGAATAAAACAATTACAAAAACTTGGTATTGAATACGTCATTCATACAAATAAACAAGAAATTTCTTTACTTGTAAAAGATAAACTGTATACAATTTTCCTGCCAAAAATGACTCTTACTGACACCACGGGAATTGGGGATATTTTCTGCTCAACTTTTACTTGCACTATGTTAAAAGAAAAAGATTTTCTCTGGGCATTATCGTTTGCAGGCGGTGCAGCTCAATCTGCCTTGGAATCAAAGGCATTTGGTCTTGAAAAAGTTCCAGAAAAAAATGCACTAGAAAGTAATGGTTCTTATTTTTATAATATAGTCGAGTTTAAGCAGATCTAACATATATTGTGCATAAGAAAATAATCTATCTATGCATGTTGGAATATTTGGAACTGGACTAACTGATTCATCTGAAAAATTTCTTAAAAAAATTTTGGATGAAAATCACATATCATCATCAAAAATTGGAACAAAATCTAAGAATAAAAAATCTGATTGTGTATTTGTTCTTGGTGGGGATAAAGGAGTTAGAAACTATTTTCATAGAACCTTTGATTCATCTATTCCTGTTTTAGGAATCAACGAATCAGAATCTGATGGATTTTTATCTCAACTTGATTTAAAACAACTTCCTTCACTAATCTCTCGAATTAAAAAAATGGATTTCCAAACTGAACAAGTAACTCGTTTAGGTGTAAAAATAGATGGAAAAAATGTGTATCCTGTACTAAATGATGTTGCGGTATTTTCTTCTAGAAGTGCAATGTTGATGGAACATACTCTGAGGGTTAACGGTGATGAGGTGTGGCATGACAGTAGTGATGGTGTAATAATTTCAACTCCTATTGGTTCTTCTGCATATTCAATGTCTGCAGGCGGTCCTGTAATTTTTCAAGATTCTGATGTCTTTGGAATAATTTCTGTAAACTCTATTGATATTACTAGACGACCATTGGTTGTATCCAATGCTAGTGTAATTGAGGTTGATGAAATTTCATCAAGATTACATTGTGAAGTAGTACTTGACGGATTAGATCGTTACAAAGTAAAAAATTCCGTAGAGGCCACAAATTATGAGCCTTCTGCTAATATCATACGTCTAAAAAAAGATACAACTGCAATTTCTGCAATTGCTAAAAAAGTAAAACTTGCAGAAGACTTATTCAACATGCCACCAAGCTCAAAACTCCTTCTTAAAATTTTAGAATATGAGGGCTCCATGAGCCAAAAAGAGTTAGTGAAAAAGACAATGTTGCCTGACAGAACTGTTCGTTTAGCTATGAGTCATTTACTGGAAAAGGGTTATGTCAAAAAGAAAATATCCATTAGAGATTCACGTCAGAAAATTTATGAAATATCAAAATTGATTAATTCTGATTTGCAGCAGTAGTGAACGCTTTGAATACATGCTCTGGATAACCTGGTCTGCTATTAAATTCAGGATGGAATTGTACTCCTACAAAAAATTTATGCTCAGGTATTTCTAAAATTTCCATTCTTCGTCCTCCGTCACTTTCACCTGAAAAGATCATTCCTTTTTGTGCAAATTCATCCAAATATTTTGTATTAAATTCATAACGATGTCTATGTCTTTTTGAAATTATATCTTGTCCGTAAATTTTGTTTGCTATTGTATCTGGTTTGACATTAATCTCGTTTGCACCTAATCTTAATGATCCTCCCATATCTGTAACTCCATCTTGTTCTGGAAGTAAATCTATTATTGGATTATTGGTATTCTGTTCAATTTCTGTAGAATTTGCGTCTGTATGGTTGCATACATTCCTTGCAAATGATACTGCAGCTAATTGAAATCCGAAACAAATTCCAAGATATGGAATATTTCTCTCTCTTGCAAAGTTTGCAGTTTTTATTATTCCTTCAGAGCCTCGTGTACCAAAACCTCCTGGTACCAATATTCCATTGTATTTTGATAGCGTATCTACATTACCGTTTATGTTTTCTGAATCAATCCAATCAATTGTAATTTTCTTACCAATTGAAGCTGCTGCATGTTTTAATGCATGATTTACACTAACATAACTATCTGCAAGTGTCACATACTTTCCTACCATTGCAATATTAATTGGCTCTCCTTCGTTATGTAGAGAATTAACTATCTTATTCCATGTGTCCCAGTTTTGTGACGCGTTTACATATCCCATTTTGTTAAATTTCTTAAAAATAACATCGACTAATCCTTGGTCGTATAGAATTTCCGGTACTTGAAAAATTGAATCAACGTCATGACATGAAAACACATCATTATTTGTCACATTTGTAAACATTGAAATTTTATTTCTTGTTTTATCTTGTAATGGACTTGAACATCTAACCATTAACATATCTGGCTGAATTCCAATTCTTCTTAGTTCCTGTACACTGTGTTGCGTAGGCTTTGTTTTTTGTTCGCCTACTACATCTAATGATGGTGCTAATGTAACATGTACAAAAA
The DNA here is from genome assembly GCA_902552015.1 of uncultured marine group I thaumarchaeote. GTDB lineage: Archaea > Thermoproteota > Nitrososphaeria > Nitrososphaerales > Nitrosopumilaceae > Nitrosopelagicus. The sequence goes on from CACDFH010000003.1 coordinate 72,547, forward strand.
TTACATTTTCTGAACCTTCTTCAACTCTAATCTGTCTTAATGCTTCTAAAAATGGTAAACTCTCAATATCTCCTACTGTCCCTCCACATTCTACAACTAGTATTTCTAATTCTTCATCTGTGGCAATTTTTTTAATTCTGTTTTTGATTGCATCTGTTACATGTGGGATGATTTGAACACATGCTCCCAAATACTCTCCTTTTCGTTCAGATTCTATAACACTTGAATAAATTTGGGCAGTTGTAATATTGTGTGATTTTGGTATGTCTTGATTTAGAAATCTCTCATAATTTCCAATGTCCATATCACATTCTCCTCCATCATCTGTGACAAAGACCTCTCCATGTGCAATCGGATTCATTGTTCCTGCATCATAGTTGAGATATGGATCAATTTTGATACATGAAACTTTTTGATCTGACAACTGTAATAATTTACAAATTGATGATGAAACTACGCCTTTTCCTAAGCCAGACATAACTCCGCCTGTAACAAAAATAAACTTTGTCTGCATTTTTTTCTTAAACAGTTCTTATTTTTATTCCTTTATTCCATTATCTGGTTTTGTTTTTTAATTTTTTTGTGAATGTTGCAATTCTAGTTTGAATTTTGCCTGCAGGCGTATTTTCAATAATCTTTATGTTGGCACTGCCTACAATTACCGCATCTGCCCCTGATGATACGTATTTTTGGACATCTTTGTCTGTAGAAATTCCAAATCCTACACCTACTGGAATTTTTCCTTTTGCAGCATTTTTTGTATTTTTAAGAGCGTCAATTGTATATTTGTGAATTTTAGTTTGAACTCCAGTGGTACCAAAAACTGCTACCATGTAAAGGAATCCTGACGTAGATTTGATGATTTGTTTTAATCGATCTTTTTCAGTGTTAGGTGAAACAAGAAATATTGTATCCATTCCTACTTTTTTGGCTGCCTTGACATATTCTTTTGATTCTTCTATTGCCATATCTGGTAAAATTAATCCGTCAATTCCTGCTTGCTTTGCACGCAAAATAAATTTCTCATATGTTTGATTATACAGAATATTGGTGTATGTCATTAATACTAACGGAATATCTGATTCTTTTCTTATTTTTTTTACAATCGAAAAGAAATTGTTAATCTTTGTTCCACTGTTCAATGATTCTGTACTTGCCATTTGAATTGTTGGTCCATCTGCAATTGGATCTGAAAATGGAAAACCAAGTTCAATAATATCTGTTCCACCTTGAATTAATCCTCTAACAGCTGAAAGTGTTGCCTTCTCTGACGGATATCCTGCCATGATATATGAGATTAATGCAGATTCCTTCTTTGATTTTAATTGTTTAAATTTTTCTTTTATTTTTGACATTTTTACTCAAATACTCCTTTACAATATCGATGTCTTTGTCTCCTCTACCTGATAAGGTGACTACAATTGATTCTGTTTTTTTCATTTTTTTAGAAATTTTAATTGCATGTGCTATTGCATGTGCTGATTCTAATGCTGGAATAATTCCTTCAGTTCTTGTGAGAATTAAAAATGCATCAATGACTTCATCATCTGTTACGGCTTTGTATTCGACTCGATTTTCATCTTTAAGATATGCATGTTCAGGTCCTACTCCTGGATAATCTAATCCTGCAGAAATACTATGGGTTTGACTAATCTGTCCGTCCTTATCTTGCATAAGATATGTCATCATTCCATGTAATACTCCTTTTTTACCTGCAGTAAGAGGCGCTGAGTGTAATTTTGTCTTAACTCCTTTGCCTCCTGCCTCTATTCCAATAATTTTTGCATTTGTATCTATTAGCGGATAAAAGGTTCCTATTGCATTAGAACCTCCTCCTACACATGCTATCACTGCATTTGGAATTTTTTTCATTTGTTTTTTAATTTCTACTCCTATCACTGCTTGAAAATCTCTCACCATCAATGGATATGGGTGTGGTCCTACAGCTGATCCTAGTAAATAGTAAGTTGAATCTACATTTGTAATCCAATCTCTCATAGCTTCGTTAATTGCGTCTTTTAGTGTCTTTGAACCTGATTTCACTGCATGCACTTTGGCTCCCAGTAATTCCATTCTGAAAACATTTTGTTTTTGACGAACAGTATCAACATAGCCCATGTAAATCTCCGCTTTCAATCCTAAACTTGCACAGGCCATTGCAGTTGCAACTCCGTGTTGTCCTGCTCCAGTTTCTGCAATGATTCTTTTTTTACCCATACGTTTTGCAAGTAACGCTTGTCCCAACGTGTTGTTAATTTTATGAGCTCCGCCGTGTAACAAATCCTCTCTTTTTAAGTAGATTTTTGCACCTCCTACGGTTTTCGTAAGATTTCTTGCAAAGTATATTGGAGTTGGTCTTCCTGCATAATCTATTAACAGTCTGCCCAATTCTTTCTTGAAATTTTTATCATTTCTAATTTTCAGATAATTTCTCTCTAACTCTTCTATTGCAGGAGCTAATGTTTCTGGAATATACTTCCCGCCAAAATCTCCAAATCGTCCATCTTTTGGTATTCCTATTTTCATATAGAATTCACTAATCCTCTAACTGTTTGTTCAATATTTTCATTTTTCATTATTGCTGTTCCTATAAGATATCCTCTCGCTCCGCATTTATGAAGAAATCGAATGTCTTCTTTAGATTCAATTCCGCTCTCTGAGATAATAATTTTTGTAGAATTTGATTTCTCTAGTATGTTTTTGGTAGTGTTAAGATCTATTTTCAATGTGTCTAGATTACGATTATTGATTCCTACAATATCTGCATTAGTTTTACATGCATTTTCAAATTCTTCTAATGTATGTGCTTCAACAACTACTTTTATTCCATTTTTGTGCCCATAATCAATTAATTCGTCCATTTCCAAAATCATTTTTTTATCAAAAAGTGACTGAATTAGCAAGAAATAGTCTGCACCAATTTTCTTTGCTGCATCAATCTGAACTTTATCAATTGTAATGTCTTTCATCAACATAGGAATCTCTACCACTTTTCTAACTTTCATAAAAAATTCTGGAGAGCCATCAAACAGATATGGTTGAGTTAATACAGACAATGCAGAAGCTCCTCCATTTACCATTTGAACTGCTATTTCTATTGGGTCTGATATTTTTCTTATATTTCCTAATGCCGGGGATGAAAATTTCACTTCTGTAATTAGTGGGGCGTGTTGTGAATTTACTATTACATTGCCCAAATCTATTCCTGAGTTTGGAAGTGATTCTTTAATGTCATACACTCCTTCATCAATTGCTTTTCTAGAATTATTTACCAGTTTTTCTAAAATGCGTTCCATGTCAGTTAAACTCCTCTAATTTTTCCAATGAATTATTTTCTTTTACAAATTCTTTTAATTTTTCAAATGCTTTCCCATTATCGACTGTTTGTCGTGCTAATTCTATACCTTCTTCAAATTTGTCACATAATCCTCCTACCAACAATCCTCCTGCTGCATTTAGAATTGTTATTTCTTTCATTGTTTTATTTGATGTGTTATTCAATACTTTGACAAATGATTCTATGGCTTCTTTCTTTGTAGAAATTTGAATATCTGATAAATTTCCTTTTTCCATATTATACTTACTTGGGTCTATGATGAATTCTGTTATCTCTTCATTTTTTAATAAACATGCTTTATTTTTTGATGTTGTTGATAATTCATCCATTCCATCATCAGACCTTACTGTTAGTACTGTATCTGAAAAATTCTTTTGCATGATTCTTGCAATTCTTTCAATGTAATTATCTGCAAAAACTCCTATCATTTGATGTCTAACTTTTGCAGGATTACATAAAGGTCCTAACAGATTAAACGCAGTTCTTTTACCAATTATTTTTCTCGCTGGTGCCACATTTTTCATAGCAGGGTGAAATTTTGGCGCAAACATGAATCCTATTCCTATCTTTTCTATCATTTCTTCAACCATCCATGACTCTGAGTTCAAATCAAATCCAAAATATTCGAAAATATCTGCACTTCCAGATATGCCTGAAACTGACCGATTTCCATGTTTTGCAACATTGCCTCCTGCCCCTGCAATAACAAATGATGCAGCAGTCGAAATATTGAATGTCTGTAAGTTGTCTCCGCCAGTTCCACAAACATCAATCAAATTCCCATGACAACGTGGATTGATATTTACTGAATATTCGTTCATTTTTGTAAACATCGCACGTAATTCTTCGTTAGTTTCTCCTTTGTCTGATAAGTCTTTTAGAAATTCAGCAATTTCTTCATCGCTATTTTTTCCATTTAAAATTTCACTCATTACAGATGACATTTCGTCAAATGTTAAATCTCTGTTAATTTTTTCCATGTTCTTCCACCTTTTTTATGAAATTTGCAAATATCTTTGATCCTTCATCTGTCAGTATTGATTCTGGATGAAACTGAACTCCTTCAATAAGATATTCTTTATGGCTAACTCCCATAACTTCTCCATCATCTTCTGCAACTGCAGTAATTTTTAATGAATCCGGTATGATTGTTTTTTGTCCTACAAGTGAATGATATCTGGTTGCTCTAAATGGATTTTTTACTCCTACAAACAATGATTCATCTGTATGTTTCACTTGACTTGTTTTTCCATGTCGAATATTATCTGCGTTCACAACTTTTCCTCCGAAGCATGAAATTATTCCTTGATGACCAAGGCAAACTCCTAGGATTGGTTTTTTTGGTCCTAGTTCAGTAATCACTTTTTTGCAAATTCCAAAATATCTTTCATCATCTGGTGTACCCGGACCCGGTGAAATAATTATTGCATCATAATCTGAATTTTCAATATCATTTATTGTAACTTTATCATTTCTAATTACATCTGATGTAACTCCCAATTCTCCTAATCGTTGAGCTATGTTGTATACAAAAGAATCATAATTGTCGATGATTAAAAATTTCATTTTGAAGCCTCCTTTAAGGCAGTAATCATTGCATTTGCTTTGTGTTCTGTTTCTTTAAGTTCATTTTCTGCAATTGAATCAAATACAATTCCTGCACCTGCTTGGACAAATCCCTTGTCTTTCTTAGCAAAAATACTTCGGATAGCTATTGCAAAATCACAGCATCCATTAAATGAAAAATAACCTACGGCACCTGCATATGTTTCTCTTTGAGTAGGTTCTAGTTCTTGAATTATCTCCATTGCCCTAACTTTTGGTGCCCCTGATACAGTTCCTGCAGGAAAAACAGCTTCAAATGCATCATACATGTCATGTTTCTCATTCAATTTACCCACTACGTGTGTTACTATATGTTGAACATGACTGAATCTTTTAATCTCCATTAGTTCTTTTACTCTGACTGTTCCATAATCGCAGACTCTTCCAATATCATTTCGACCTAAATCTACAAGCATCGTATGTTCTGCAAGTTCTTTTTCATCATTTAGTAATTCTTCTTTTAATTTTTCATTTTTTTCTTCATCGTTGGTAATTTTTCTTGTCCCTGCTATTGGAAAAGTTTCAACGTCTCTACCAGTAACTCTTAGCAACATTTCTGGACTTGATCCGATAATTACATTTTCATTCATTTTTAGATGAAACATGTATGGAGAAGGATTTAGTTCTCGAAGCTTTTCATATACTCGTAAATAATCTCCTTTCCCTTCAAATGAAAATCTTCTAGATAGAACAACCTGAAATACATCTCCACTGTGAACGTACTCTTTTGCTTTACTTACAATTTTCTCAAATTCCTCTTTATTCAGATTTGGATTTATGTCTGACATTTCAAACATCCCTACATCTTCATCGGTTTTTTTTATTTTGTCTTTTCTATCTTCGTCATAATAAAAATAGAAAAACTGTCT